>JADLGT010000116.1 GCA_020849195.1 Bacteroidia bacterium | reverse complement strand
TGGTATTGAGGTAAAAAGTGGAACGACAGCTAAAACAACTGGGATGGATGTGTTCAGTAAAAAATTTAAACCGGACAAAGTAATACTGACAGGCAAATCAGGCATTCCATTGCAGGAATTTTTAACAATAAACCCTATTGAGTTTTTTTGAACGTTTGTAAGAAAAATTTTTAAAACTTTAAAACAAAAATGGCAAATCAAATCGCCTGCACCTTATTAATCCTTACCTACAAGGGTAAACACCATTTGGAGTATTTATTACCCACAGTTCAAAAAGCGATTGCCAATACCCCGGGTTATGACATTACCGTGTTGATTGTTGACAATGGCTGCCACGAGCCAACCCGGCAATATGTGAATCAAAATTTTCCGGAGTTCAAATATGAGTTTTCTCCTGTGAACGATTACTTGTTTTCGCTCAACCCTTTTGTAGAAAAAATAAAAACAAAATTCGTTTTTATTCTCAACGACGATATGCGCTTCCACCCTGATGTGTTGAACAAAACATTGGATGTTATTTCGAAAGATGACAATTTATTTGCGGTTACCTGCAAAATACGCGATTGGGATGACACATATACTGTTACAGGTGTAAGGGTTTTGCAGTTAAGCAGAGGATGGATGAAAAGTTTTTATGAAAAAGAAAACGACAATAAAATCAGATACACCTTATATGCCGGAGGAGGAGCAGCGGTTTTTCGTACAGAGGCATACAATCAATTAAAAGGCTTTGACTCATTATACCGACCCGCTTATTGTGAAGATTTAGACCTCGGACACAGGGCATGGCATCAAGGGTATAAAATTGTTTACCATCCCGATGCTATTTTGTATCACCGCGAAGGAGGAACCATCAAAGATCAATTTAAGGCCGATAAGCTTGAACAGAATGTATATACAAACCAAATCGCATGGATGGTTCGCAATGGCAACACTCCATTTTTTCTCTTTTCTTTTTTGCTACTTTTACCCTACCGATTGCTCATGGGGTGGCGCATAGGAAAAAATCCGTATAAAGCTCTTTGGCGTTCGTTGCTAAAAATGCCTTTTGCCTTGTTTCGTCGGTTTGCCGACCCCTCTGCAAAGTGGAACGACGAAAAGATAATAAAACTACTGGGAACATCTTATTCGGGAACATCATAAATTTATTCTTTTTCATAATTTAAGCAGGCGCCCTCTTTTTGCGTAATTTTACCTTCATGAGCTTGCCTAATATACCTCGGCGCACCCTTTGGGATGTTGAAATCTCCGGGCAGTTGTTTGCCGAATCCTATGAATGGGTAATTAACAGAGTGTTCGACAGGGGGACTTTAGATGAAGTTTTTGCTATTATTAATTATTATGGATACGATTTTGTGAAGCATGTACTTAAAACCACTAACGAGAACCTGCCCAACCATTCCATATTACTTGCAAGAGCCATCTTTAAACTAAAATACAAGGATTTTCAATGCTCAAAAAGAAAGCCGTTTCGCCTGTATTGTTAGAAGTGCTGAGTGCTTTGATGAAATTAAAATCATTGTCTCACCACAGACTGGTTGGCGACACAGCCTTAGCTTTGCAGCTTGGGCACAGGGTATCAATAGATATCGATCTGTTTTCGGATAGGATAAATAACTACTCAGATATACTGATTGAAATAAAATCACATTTCGGGGAAAGAGTTGTTCAAAGCCGAAAAATTCAAAGTCCATTTGGAAAGGGGATAGGTCTTGTGATAAATGACATTAAAACGGATATACTTGATTGGAACACGAAATTTATTCGGCCTGTTGTAGCTAAAAAAGGAATTAGACTTGCACATAAGGAAGACATATTACCTATGAAGTTTAATACATTCATGTGTGAGCCTGAATATGCGCGATATGAAAAAAAGGACTATGTTGACATCGCTAGTTTATCCCGGGAATATTCTTTAAAATCGATGATTGAGATATACAAAGAAAAATATCCAAAAAATTTAATGACCGAAAGGATGATGATTGAAGGCTTGCAGCTCCACGAAATGGCAGATAAAAAGCCTATGCCCAAAATGCTCAATGGAGCAACTTGGTTGGATGTAAAAAGCCGAATCGAGGAATCTATTATGCTCTTCATACGGCAAAGAATTAAAAAGAAATGACAAGGGCTTCAGGAATTATTTATGGCTATCTTTTAATATCATCTATGCGCTTTTGCTTACTTTTATTCTGCCGCTTTATTGGTGTAAGTCCGAAGGCAGGCACGATTCGTTTCTGTTGTAAAAAAACCGGTGAATGAATAATACTCGTCCCATACTTGTTTTAGGCTCTAACGGAATGTTGGGCCAGATGGTAGTATCGTATTTTTCCGGAAAAGGTTATAGCGTAATTCCCGTGAACACACGCTTCGAAGAACATACCAAATGGGAATTTATTAACTCTATTTTAAAATATCCTGATGCTGTTGTTTTTAATTGTGTGGGTCGTATAAAACAAAAAACGAATGACGAGAAAGACCTGCTGTGGTCAAATACAATTCTTCCGTTAACTCTTGCACGTTACCTGTTGCCAACACAAACAATTGTTCACCCAAGCACCGACTGTGTGTTTAACGGAGAGGCCGGGCGACCTTACACTATTAACGACACCACCAACGCCCGCGATTCGTATGGTTGGTCGAAAATACTGGCAGAGCAGGCACTGATAAAAAGACCAAATACGCTTATTGTCCGCGTGTCTATCATTGGTCCCGACAAAAATCCTAATGCGCGTGGCTTGATGGGTTGGTTTTTTTCCAATGCGCCCGGCAGCAAACTAAATGGCTACACCAATCATTTGTGGAATGGGATAACAACGCTTGAATGGTGTAAACTGGCGGAAAAATACATCAATGAATTACATGTACGATCGGAAGCTGTATTTGTGCAACCGGGCACAACCGAACACTACAGTAAATATGATATGCTGCTGTTGTTTCAGGAAATATTTGCAACAAAGTTCAGCATCTCGCCGTTTCAAACAACCGATCTTGTTGACAGACGCTTAGTCCCTACCTCTATTTGTAAAGATCTACGGACACAGTTGAGTGATTTGCATGAATTTATTCAGAGAAAAGCATAATACGCGATGATCTCTCGACCCGGTCTGCAAAAAATTTTTGTTTACGCTCCCGACTTTTACCCCAATAGAGGAGGAGTAGCCGATTACGGATACAATTTTTCGAAACAATTGCAAAAAAATGGATTGCTCGAAAAGGTAATTGCCAATATTCGCCCGTCAGTAGCCTACGATTTGCCCGTTATGCACGACTACGAAAAAAATGAGCGAAGGCCGGGCAATAAACTTCTCGATAATTTATTTTTATTCAGCAAGTGGAACACATTGTTGCACTATGGTTTGCTGTTTATAGCAGCTTACAGGTTTATCAAAAAGAATATTGTTCCGGTGAAAGATGCGCAGGTAATCATTACCGCCTACTACGATCACCCAACAGGTGTGTTTATTCGCGTGTGCGCGTTGCTAAAAATCAAATACGAAATAGTTTTTCATGGCTTGGATATCCTTACTAATCTTCGCACCCACCCTAAACTTTTTGTAAGTAATATTTTAAATGCATCCCTGCTTATTACAAATTCAAAAGCCACTGCGAAAACACTTGAAAAGAAGATCGAACAAAAATTACCTCCCGTGTATGTACTGTACCCGGGACTTGCGACAGAAAAGATAAAAGACATTAAACTTCTTTCAGTTCAGGAGATCGAACAAAAATTTGGTCTTTTGTTAGGAAACAAAATAATACTTACCTGTGTTGCCCGGTTAATTAAGCGAAAAGGAATTGATATTGTCATAAAAGCGATGAGCGACGTTGTAAAAGTTCATCAAAATATTATTTTTCTGATTGTTGGCGAGGGCGAAGAGGCAACAAACTTACACGAGCTAATTAAAGCACAACAGCTAGAACAAACAGTATTTATTTTGGGAAATATATCCGATGTCGAAAAATTTTCCTTATTAAACATCTCCCGTATTTTTGTTATGCCAAACAAAAGTTTGAATGACACAGACATGGAAGGATTTGGGATTTCGTTTATTGAAGCATTGTATTCTAATAATCTAGTAATAGGAGGTACTCACGGCGGGGCACCGGAGGCCATTCCGAATGGAGAAATGGGAAGAAAGATTAATTTTGATGAAGAAAATTCGGACAAAAAACTCGCTGAAATTTTGCAGGGAATAATACCCCGGCTAAAAGATAAAGCAAGTTACGATGCAGCCGGCCGGATGTATGTTTCCGGTAAATACGATTGGAGTTTACTTTTTGATAGTTACATGAAGTATAAATTAAGTACGCAATGAGTAAAATATCTGTAATCATTCCTTCGTACAATACTTCCCAATGGATCGAAAAGGCCATAGATAGTTGCATTGAGCAGGGCATGGAGTACTTGAAAGAGATAATTGTTGTAGAAGATTTTTCATCTGACAACAGTTGGGACGTGCTGATCGGTCTTCAAAAAAAATACCCGGCAGTAGTAAAACCTTTTATGAATAAAATTTCGGGATCAAATAACGCCCGTAATTATGGCTTTGAATTATCCTCCGGAGAATACATACAGTGGCTCGATTCCGACGATCAACTGCTTCCCAATAAATTCAAAACGCAACTGGCTAAATTTAATGAGGCTCCTGATGCAGATGTTGTCTATTCCGACTGGCAAATGGATTTTTATGAAGGTGGCAGATTTTTGAAAACACAAAAAACTGAATCGAAACAGTACGATGATTATTTACATGAGTTAATGATCAATAACTGGCTTCCTCTGCATAGCTATTTGCATAAGCGCTCTATGGTTGAAAAAGCAATCGCTCACAATGCATGGAACCCGCAAACATATTTATCGCAGGATAGAGAATACATAACCCTGTCGGCTATTTTAGGGGCAAAATTTGTTTATGCTCCCGGTAATTTTTCGGTCTATAACAGGTGGAGCAACGCAACCATATCGCAAGTAGGCCACCGCAAATCAATTCCCCTGTCTTTAGCTCTTGAGAAAAAATTTTCAGACAAAATAGCGGAATCTTCAATAATTACTGTCGATAAAAAGAAAAAGTACAATGAGATCGCCAATGCGGTTTATTTGAGCAGTTTGTTCTACTATCCGGGTGTTAAATTTTACCGGAAGGTGCCGTTGTTTAAAATAGCCTATAACAGCGTGCATTATAACCTCCGCCCATTGCTTCCTTTTCTCGCACTTTTCTCGTGGTTCAAATATTTTTTTGAAAAAACTCTTGGTTTGCCGGAATTTGTTAAAAAGGTCGTTCGCAAGCTTCGTTACGGATTTCGTTTTTATTTTGGTGCAGGACACGCTTCTATTTTGTGGAGAGACCTTCGCCTTGCCAAAGAACCATTTCACGAAAACGACCGGCTTCATTTGGATCCTGCTATGCAGTGGCTAAAAATTGCCCATAATAATTCAGGCTCAAAAGGAGTTTCCATGAGTTATGTTTTTGGCGGGGGCTGGTCTTTGGCTTATCCCGAAACTACCGGCTATATAATAGATACATTTATTGATTACTATAAGCTTACAGGCGAGAAAGTTTACTTCGATAGAGCTATGGAAATGGCTATTTGGGAAATGGAAGTGCAGGTAAAAGACGGATCGGTTAGGGTAGGTACTCCTGCTAATAAAACAGTGGATGTGTTTGACACAGGCATGGTATTATTAGGTTATACAACACTTTATTCCGAAACAAAAAATGCCTCCATTTATAAAGCGGCCATTAAGTGCGGTGATTGGTTGTGCAACGTTATGGATACCGACGGAGCATGGCGTACATTCTCCTTTAAAAATATTCCGCATACCTATCACTCCATGGTTTCCTGGGCACTATTCAAACTATACCTTTTATCGGGCATAAATAAATACAAGGAGGCGGTCGATAAAAACATTCACTGGATACTTTCGCATAAAAAAGAAAACGGATGGATAGACTTTATGGCCTTTACGGAAGCCGAAGACCCCTACACGCATACCATCGGTTACACCATGCAAGGACTTATGGAGCTTTATAAGTTAAGAGACCCTGCTGCCCCCCTTAAACAAACGCTATTGGAAACGGTGTCTGTTTTTTGTGAAACCCTGCTCAAAAAATTTAACCTTTCCGACAAAGAAGGGATCAATAACATGTTCTTGCTCCCGGGAACAGTAAATAAAAACTGGACATCAAGTCAACAATATATTTGCTTAACAGGCAACGCGCAAATGGCCATTGTTTATTTCGATTTATATTTACTAACGCAAAATAAAAATTTTTACAATGCAGGAGTTAATTTAGTAGGCATCGTAAAACAAACTCAACGTCTTAATGGAGCAAAAGATTTAAAAGGAGGAATAGCGGGCTCGTACCCTATTGGAGGAGGATATCATCCGAACGAATACCCCAACTGGGCGGCTAAATTTTTTGCTGATGCGCTAATGAAAAAAATCAATATTGATAAACAGTTGAATGCCGGTTGAATTTATTAAAAAAATGCTTTCTCGTTTCGGACTTCTTGATAAAGTTCGGAGTACTTCAATGTACAGAGAGTTGGCATTCCGGTTCAATTCGCAAATTCGAAAAGCACTCAAGGCCGAAATGTTTTTTTACTCGCAATTTGTTACACGAGGAGATTTTTGTTTTGACATTGGCGCCAGTGTAGGCGGTAAAGCAACTGTTTTTCAAAAAATTGGGGCACGCATACTTGCTGCCGAACCCGACCCTTCCGCATTTGCAGAGTTGACAAAAAAGTTTGGCGGCAAAAAAAATGTTGTGCTGATGAATAAAGGACTTGGCAGTACTTTAGGAGAGTTAATCCTGAACCGAGCAGACATGTCAACTCTTTCAACTTTTGACGATGCGGATGTGAAAACCACATTGTCTGATTCTCGTTTTTCCGGTGTTGAGTTCAATCACAAAGTCTCTGTTGAAATAACAACTCTCGACAGGCTAATTTCTGATTATGGAATGCCCAACTATTGTAAAATATCTACGGTTGGCTATGAAATGGAGGTACTTAAAGGTTTGTCAAAGCCAATAAAAATTATTTCATTTACTTGTAATGTTCCACAACACATTTATAAAACAATTGAATGTGTAACTTTAATAGATAAGTTGGGTGATTACAGGTATAATTATTTTTTGTCAACTTTGCTGAATGGGTTTGTAAGTAACAAATGGTTGACAGGCGCGGAAATGAAAAACAAACTGTCCGAAATGCAAAACATTCCCGAACACAGCAGATACATTGAACTATTTGCCGTTCAAAATCAAAAACAGATTTGAAAACTAAAAAACATAAACTAGTTGTTGCTTACGGAACACGCCCGGAAATTATTAAGCTCGCCCCGTTGATAATTGAATTGCGTAAGCGCAAAAATGTTGACCTGATTATTGTTAACTCGGGTCAACATAAGAAAATGGTGGATGATCTCGAAACTTTTTTCGGTATTAAGTCGAACTATCGCTTCGAAGTGATGAAACCCGACCAATCGCTCAGCTATGTGTTATCGACTATTGTTACGGAAGCAAATAAATTGTTTTCAAAAATTAAACCCGATTTGGTTTTTGTACAAGGCGACACCACTACTGTGCTGGCAATTGCAACGGCCTGTTTTTATATGGGAATAAAAGTGGCTCATGTGGAAGCGGGTCTTCGCAGCGGAGATGTTTACAATCCTTATCCCGAAGAGTTCAATAGGAGAACAGTATCACTATTCGCGCAGTATAATTTTGCTCCTACACGTTCCGCAGCAAACAATTTATTAGCAGAAAAAATTCCGGCAAACAAAATTTACATTACAGGAAATACTGTTGTAGATACACTCAACTTAGTGCTGAAAAAGAAAAAAACAAACTCCAATATTTCAAATAAGTTGAGGATACTCATCACTGCGCATCGCCGCGAAAATCATGGAGAAGGTATCCGCAATATTTGTATAGCCGTTAAAAAAATACTCGAACTAAAAAATGATGTGGAGTTTGTATGGCCGGT
>JADLGT010000115.1 GCA_020849195.1 Bacteroidia bacterium | reverse complement strand
CTGACCGTGATTTACGATGCCCATATCCATTCCGGCTTTTACGGCATGATACAAAAACGCGCCATGTATCGCCTCTCTTACCACATCATTACCTCTGAAAGAAAATGACACGTTACTCACACCTCCGCTGACTTTGGCATGAGGCAAATTTTGTTTTATCCATTTTGTTGAATCAAAAAAATCCGTGGCGTTTTTTCTGTGCTCGTTCATGCCGGTTGCAACCGGAAAAATATTAGGGTCGAAGATGATGTCCTGAGCGGGAAATTTTACCTTATCAACAAGTATTTTGTAGGCACGGGTACATATTTCAATCCGTCTTGGTAAAGTATCGGCCTGGCCGCTTTCATCAAATGCCATAACTATTACAGCAGCCCCATACTGTTTAATTTTTGTTGCTTGTTCAATAAAAATTTTTTCTCCTTCTTTTAGCGAAATTGAATTTACGATCCCTTTACCCTGAATACATTTTAATCCTGCTTCAATCACATTAAACTTAGATGAATCAATCATCACGGGGACTTTTGCAATATCGGGCTCTGATGCAATCAGGTTTAGAAATTTTGTGATAGCCGCTTCGGCATCAAGCATCCCTTCGTCCATGTTTATGTCTATCACCTGAGCGCCTCCGTCAACCTGATCTTTGGCAATACTTAGCGCTTCTTCGTATTTATTTTCGGTAATGAGTTTTAAAAATTTACGAGATCCGGTAACATTCGTTCTTTCGCCTACGTTCATAAAATTAGAATCGGGACGAAGCGTAACCGGCTCTAATCCGCTCAGCCGAAGATACTCTTCTACTTTCGGTAGTTTACGAGGTTTGGTTTTGCGGGCATCTTCGGCAATGTGGCGGATATGGTCGGGGGTAGTTCCGCAGCAGCCGCCAACAATATTAACGAAACCGCTTTTAAGAAAATCGTGAATATCGTGGGCCATGTGTTCGGGAGTTTCGTCGTACTCGCCG
The DNA here is from genome assembly GCA_020849195.1 of Bacteroidia bacterium. Classification (GTDB taxonomy): domain Bacteria; phylum Bacteroidota; class Bacteroidia; order JABDFU01; family JABDFU01; genus JABDFU01. The sequence continues at coordinate 1,954 of JADLGT010000115.1, read as the reverse complement.
AACTGATTGGGCAAACCTGCATTGGGATAGGCACTGATATAAAAAGGCGCTTTCGCGGAGAGTTCTTCAAGGTAAGGTCTCATTTCTTTTGCACCCAGCGCACAGTTTAAACCAACACTTAACAAATCAACGTGGCTGACCGAATTTAAAAATGCTTCAACTGTTTGTCCGGAAAGTGTTCGGCCACTAGCGTCGGTGATGGTGCCGGAAATCATTATGGGAAGCGGGTTACCCTTTTCGTTGAACACTTGTTGGGCTGCAAACAAGGCAGCTTTGGCATTGAGGGTGTCAAACGTTGTTTCAATCAAAATAACATCTACGCCTCCATCAACTAAACCACGCACTTGTTCGGCATAAGCACTCACTACTTCATCCCAAGTAACGGCACGGTATCCGGGATCGTTTACGTTTGGAGATAGTGAAAGTGTGCGATTAGTTGGTCCTACAGCACCGGCTACAAAAACATTTTTTGTATTCTCTTCATGAGGGTCCGCTTTCTTTCTTTCTTCTAAAAACTCGTTGACCGCCTCACGGGAAATTTTAGCGGCTGATAGATTCAGTTCATACGCTAAATCTTCCATGTGGTAATCGGCTAAAGAAATTCGCTGAGCGTTGAATGTATTGGTTTCAATAATATCGGCACCGGCATTGAGGTATTCTTTATGAATAGCTTTAATTATTTGGGGTTGAGTCAGGCAAAGCAAATCGCTATTTCCTTTTAGGTCACTCTTCCATTCTTTAAAACGACTAGCTCGGTAATCTTTTTCTTCCAACTTATACTGTTGAATCATTGTGCCCATGGCACCATCAATCACCAAAATTCTTTTTTCAAGTTCCTTGCGAATTGCTGTCATAAGCTCAACTCCTTTCTGTAAGAAAAATCAGGATTTATTTTAATTGCCCATAATACAATACCGAATTGTATTCGAAACGAATCAGGCCATCTTTATTGAAGGTGTCAAAAATACGTTTCAGTTCGATAAGCATTTCGGTATGGCCGGATTGATTTTCGGCAGGAACATAAGAAGATGACAATAAACGACCTCTCAGCCCTTCAAAATTAAATTCCTGATAGTTTTTGAAAAAAGCTTCGTTGAATGTCCGAGGGTCAGTAATATCTAAAATATAATTTCGGATTTCTTTGTTTGTAATGTTTTTATGATTCACGTCGGCATAATCAATAGAATAATTATGTAATAGATTTTCGTACTCAATTAAAAACTCCGACTCATCGGTCAGCCGGTCGTTCCAAACAAGAATAATATATCCTCCGGGTTTCGTTATTCGCAATACTTCTTTTTTAAACTGTTCCCGATTAAACCAATGAAACGATTGTGCCGCAATAACTATGTCAACACTTTTAGCTTTAAGTGTTGTTGCCTCCGCCGTTCCGGTTATGCTTTTAAACAATTTTCCCGGTCCTAATAATTTTTCTGCGGCTTCGCGCATTTCCTTATTGGGTTCAACGCCGTAAACGGTATTGCCGTTATCTAAAAACAATTTCGATGCGATACCCGTTCCGGAGCCTATATCGGCAATAACCGAATCGTTTTTTAAAACTTTTTGTTTAATTAAAAACGAGAACAACTCTGCCGGATAACCCGGCCGGTATTTCATGTAGTTTTCAACTCTATTCGAAAATCTGGTTAATGTGTTTGCCATATTTTTATTTTATTGAAGTAATAATAAACGCAAAAAAAATCTCTCCCGTGTAAGTCAGGAGAGATTGGTTACTTTTTTAATGGTTTGATTTTTCTTCTGACTTATCTTTTTCCGCTTTTGGCGAAATCCGAATTAGCACCTTCTGTCTTCAAGTTTGAAAATTTAATTTCCAATGCCAAAAATTTTTACACTTTGAACACCGAACCCGCCCCGATAACTATCAGAACGTTGAACCAAACAAGGGTTGCCAAGGTTTCACAGGGCGCATCCCTCCACATTTCTGGATAAGTAT
>JADLGT010000114.1 GCA_020849195.1 Bacteroidia bacterium | reverse complement strand
GTTTATGTATGGAATAGAAACCCATCAAAAATTTTTGTTGACGACATGACGATTAGCATCTACTAATATGAATAATGTATCCGTATTCTGTATAAATCAAGCGGGATTCTATAAACATCCTTCCAATTTAATTTCGACCCTCCTACCTCTTTCCATACGGAAACAGGATATTCACTTATAGAATCTCGTAACGTGTGTTCTTCTGCTAATTGTTTAAATCGCATTATAATTTCAACGTCAAATAACCATTTGGTTATAAATGGCTCCTCAATAATTGGACCCAAAATACTAGATCTAAATATCTTTGCTCCGCACTGCGTGTCGTAAAAGGGGAGCCTGATCATCCACCCGATTAAAGTTGCAAATATCCTCCCTGTTACGTGGCGGATAAATGTTCTATCAATGGAAGCGCCCATCCTTTTTAATCTTGAACCAAAAACAGCTTTTTTGTTCTCTGTTTTTAAGTACTTATTTAGTTTATCAAATTCATCCAAAGGAGTTGACAAGTCAGCGTCAAGAAATCCAATATTTTCAAACTCTCCGCTTGCTAATGCAGTTTGCATACCGCGCCTCACAGATTCAGCTTTTCCTACATTATTTTTATTTTCTATCACAATTGTTCTATTCATGCTTTCAGCTTCAATACAACGAAGCATTTTCAAGGTATCGTCGAAGCTTCCGTCGTTAACAAAAACATAGAAATACTCTGGTCGTTCTTTCAGGAATTGTAAAAAGACGGACTTGTCAAGCCTGGCACATTCGTTGTAACAGGGTATCACTATTGCTGTTTTTGACATATTGCAAAGCAAGATAATCCGGGCAAATTAATTCCAAATCTTCTGAACAATTTGCCTATAAGATAATCGAAGTATAGAATTTCAATTAAAAGTTTATCTATAAACCCCATCGATTTATATCGACCTATACCTTTTTCATTTTTTATGTTACTATTTCGTTGTGTAAACTTTTGGATTATCCGTGGAAACAAAAGCATGAAGAAAAAACACCCGCTTCTATCTACTCTGAAACCTGCTTTTTTCTGGTTTTCATGGAGCAAAGAGAGGTTGTATCTTCGATAGTGTTTTAGATAGATGTCATGATTGCTGAAAAGAAATTGGTACGCAGGGACGGTAATTAATATACGGGTGTCCTGATCTATCATTCCCGAATCGGCGAGATACTGCATAAACGCAATATCGTCTTCAATATGTTCTATTACATCCAGCAAAAGAATGACGTCAATTTTTTTTACGTTCCCAGTTAACTTTAGCTCCTCTAAAGAAGAATAGAGCGAAATAGGCAAACCATTAACCCTTGTCTTCAGCAGTTCTTTAATTTCTTCTGTAAAAGCAATATCTACACATTGAAAGGAAGCAGACGGAAAACTTTCCAATAGCTTCTGAACAACAAATACATCTCCGCACCCCATATCCAGGATATTTACGTTAGGCTTTCCAAAACAAATAGGTGAAAGAATATCCTTCACTACTTTTATCCTTGCAAGCTCCCATGGATGGCGGTCTATTTGCGCATTTTCAAAAGCAGGGGCTTCACATATATCCATGGCTTGTGTTTTGCAACCGAAGATACGAAAAAGGGGGGCATCGAGGATTTTTGTTTTCAATATTCACTGGAGTTTTTCCAAAAAATCAGGGTAGGAATAGTGAAAGCTGAAAATCGGGCGGAGGGTGATTGTTTTGAACAGACATAATTCCGGATATTGTTTTTTACGAGTGTATGTTTCTCGGTGTCGAGGTGTTGTTTCAGGCAATAACCCAATAGCCGCTTGACGAAAAAATGACAGCAGAAATTACCGATTGTTCAACTAGAGCAATGCTTTTTATTTTTATAAATTTGATAGCTGTCAAAATAGTTAGAAATGAGAGTTGAAAAATTCAAAAATCGCCCTGCAGATTTTTTATATGAAATGCCATACGAGGGAAAAAATATTCCTCACATGGTTCTTGAAGTAAATCAAAAATGCAATATTACTTGTAAAGCTTGTTATAAATCGCTCTATAATTATACTAAGCCATTAGAACAAATAAAACAGGAAATAGATTTTATTATTACAAAAAGAAATTTACACGTTATAACTTTGGCAGGAGGCGAGCCTACCTTACATCCTAATTTACCTGAAGTTATCAGATATATAGTTAGGAAAAGAATATTGGTTGATATGCTAAGCAATGGCTATGCGTTAACCGACAACAGACTTTCGTTGTATAAAAAAGCCGGGATTAATAAAATATATCTCCATATCGATGCCCAGCAAAAACGCCCCGACCTTAAAGAAAATTTCACAGAAAAAGATTTAAATGACTTAAGAACTTCTTTGTCGAATAAAATACGTAATCATGGAATAGAATGTGCGCTCGAAATAACACTTTATCAAAAAACTTTATCAAGCCTTCCAAGTTTTATAAATTATTTTTTACACTCCAAAAATTTCCGTGCATTGCTCGTAACCAATTGCACCGATCCTACTCCCATAGCCGAGAATAGAAATAAAAAGTATCTGAATAATGAAAAACACGATAGTGAAAGTTTAAAAGATGAAGTTGTGCTTAACAAAGAAGTGCTTGAAATTTTACACAAAAATCATCGGATGCTTCCCTATGCCTACCTTTCTTCAAACTTAATGAATGATGAAATAAGATGGTTGTTTTATTTTTCTTTTACTATTCACTTAAAAAATGGTCAAACAAAAGTATTGCACTTAAATCCAAGTTTTAAATTCATAGTTGACTGGGCATGCAGAACGCATCTAAAGAAATATGGAAAATACCCTTTTGCTGTAATTTTAACCCCCATGCAATCTTTTAT
>JADLGT010000113.1 GCA_020849195.1 Bacteroidia bacterium | reverse complement strand
GCCATGAAGTACTGTTAAAGAAATATACAATCTCCGGATTTTCGAGATCAAATTCCAATTTACTTATCCATCCGTTAACAGGCATGGGCAACATTTCCCAACTGTTCTGCACAGCGGCAGCACTCGGATTGTCAGCTATTTTAGTACGCATTAAATACATTTTATTCCAGTCATTCCAGCTGTTGGCATTTTGATCAACCAATATATGTACATAAAGATAATTGGAATAATTGGAAGGCATATAAAACCGCAGCGTTCTGTATGATGTTGATGTTACCCCTGTAATATTATAGGAGTTAAAAAAAGAGATCATATTTGACGGAGTAATTGTTTCCCTTAAAAAGGCAGTCGGGCCTTGTGTAAGTTTGAATGTACGCTCTATTGTTGTACCACCACCCGATTGGAAATAAGCAATATTGTCATCATGCTGATTTATTTTAAGGTAAGATGACCACTCACCGCTGTTGGTGGTAGTACTGGTGCTTATAAAACCGTCATTCGACCAGCAATGCTCATAGCTTGCTTGTCCACTCGTTAATCCAATATTCGGGTGTTTATTACTAATCGAAGCCGTTATTCCATCCAACACCGCTTCATTTAAGGCGTGCCCCCATGATGGGTTCCACGATGTATTATAGGGCGAAGTGGTTCTTAATACACCATCGTGGTACAATGAGACCGCCATTTTTGATGGATCGCTTTCTGCCTGATCGCCACCTAGTGCTTCTGCCACACCAAGCCCATTTACTTTATATTCGAAGGTTTGCGAATTGGATATTTTATATGGCCCGCCATGAGTACATACCCATAGCTGATTTTGAACAAAGGGGTTTGAAAGAATATATTCTATATCAGGATGAAAATTACAGATTTTGTCATCTTTATTTACCCAAGTAATTGTCTGTATATTAAAAATTGCATAACCTGTGTAATTATTTAAATAGACAATATTGGCATTAAATTGATCAACAGCAAATCCTTCACCTTGGGAGTATCTCAAATCAGCCTTCAAGGAATTCAGTCCATCCGTTAAGATAGTAACATCCCACAAATTCGTAGAAAAATTATAACTACAAATTTCTTTTGAGTATTCTTTATTGCCATATTCGTCTTTGGGTCTTACATATAAACAGAAAATTTTTCCCTGTGCTGCATTGCTTAGTTCAATATTCATCAGGTAACATGCGCTTACACCATCAGTAAAAACAGGGTCGGGCAATGCTGTAAAGCCGGCACCCGCATTTGTTGAGTACCAAACTTTTGGGTACAAACCGTTAGGTGTAAGTGCTGCATACAAACGCCCCGACGATTCTTCAAATTCAATATCGTAAACATTGGCGTTGGTAATTATTTGTGTCCATGTTGGAGAGGCTAGTGTATAATCATCGGTTTTGTATAAACCAATACTTGTGGCCACAAAGGCTTTTTTGCTGAGGCTTTTGGGCAGTATTACCTTATTAAGAATTGTGTTTATGCCACCTAAATTATTGTAGTCGGCAATTTTAGTCCACGATGTGCCTTTATCCAATGTTCTGTAAACTCCTCCTGTATAACGTATATTGGTAGATCCATTCTCAGCCTGTCCGGAGCTTACCGCCACCCAGTTATTCACAAAGTTGGCATCGAAAGCGGCGTTCTTACACCCCGATTGTATCCATTGCGTATCGGTTCCGGCATTTGCCCAGTTATCGCCATTATTAGCACTGTAAAAAAGTCCGCCGGTAGTGCTGCCACAAAGCAGTTCGCCATTATTAAACGGAGATAGGCGTATAAACTCAACCGGACCAATGCCCAAGGATTGAGGGTTATAAATGGGACCACTTGAATTTGGCGAAGGTGGAGTATTGGGTCCAAGTTCGCGCCACTGCCCGGGTAAAGACATTAGCGATGGGCTAAGCGTACCTTGTGAAAGCTTTGCTCCTTTTTTAATGCTGTTATTATTGGGGTATAAAGTGTGATACGTTTTCATTTGTTTGGCATAAACATTCATACTTCCATGCGGAAACAACCTTGGTTCCCAAAACATACGTTCGTGCATATACTGATCATAAATTCCACCTTCCTGAATAAGTTCCTCCGATTTGGAATTTATTTTCTTTTTCCCGTCAAAATAGTTATCCCATTTTTTAAATTGGGAGTAAATATTACTTGTGTCGAAGCTAAATTGTGCGCTTAGCGCATAGAATACGAAACACAGGGCTAATGAAAATTTAATGCGTAGTAGATTCATAATTACATTGATGTTACAAGTTGTTTGAACGGACTAAAAATGTTTGCCTCTTGTTTATTTTACTTTCTTTTTTAATTCCTCAATTTGTTTTTGCAATTCAATGGTGTATAATGTAAGTTCTTCCACCTTTTGCAAAAGTTTCGATTGCATTTTTCCCATTTCAACACCGTTTTGTGCTTCCATTTCTTTGGCGGATGCAATTTCGGGAAGGTGTTTGTTTTGTTTAATGTATTTTTCGACCTGATTAAGCGGCATTAATTTGTAATCGTTTTCAAAAACAAAGTCGCATGTACCCATACACACGCGCACTTCGTTGGCACGTATTATACCGTTCACATCCAGTTTTTGTGATGGGTTGGCAGTACCAATGCCCACATATCCGGCGGTTAAACCGGTTGGGCCTCCGTCGGAAAGAAATAAATAGGCATTGCCCCAATAATTACCGTCGGTGGGATTAAATGGTATCCAAAAATTTAATCCCGACTGACATGTGGGGCATACTGCGCTGGGGTGGGGACCAGCCGGTACATATTGAATCCCCCATTTACCCAGTCCATTTCCGTTAGGAGCGAATTCCTGTCCGAAACTAACAGCTACATTTCCGTTAAAAACTCCATTAGCGTCGTTTGCATAAACAGAAATGCCCCCATTCACCTGCAATTTGTTTAATGAGGCTGGCTTGGTTGTTCCGATACCCACATTTCCACCCTCCGCAGCTAAGGCAATGTTCATCCAGTGCACATTTTCTTCCACAGCTTCTATGCTCAAATATTCTTTGTCGGCACCGGCACCCGAATTGCGATTTATGCCAATGTAGGTTTTTAAATTTGTATTGCTTGGGTCGGTAAGATAAAGATGATTAGCTCTTGGAGAAAGATAATTATCATACGATTTTGACACAGTAATTTTTCCGCCGGAGATTGTTGTGCCAAGCGATAAATTTCCTGCTCCTTCCAGCCTCATCAGTTCGCCGGTTCCTGCGTACCATTTAAACTGATTTGACGAAGTGGGCACGGAATGCCATAGTGCACCACTTTCAACACCGGCTGCGTAGTCAACAGCACCTCCCGATACGACCGGATAAAATACAATTTTCGTACCCGTACTGCGGGTGCTGTACGTAGGCGGATTGACTCCGGTAGTGTTAAATTCTACAAAGTTGGATGTTGTTCCGTTTAAATAAATTGATGGAGCAGCACCTCGTATCTCCAATTTTTTTGTTGGAGTAAATGAAGTTCCTGTGCCGATACCCACATTGCCGGTATTGGTGTTGTAAATATGGGTTGAGTTAGGAGCCCACTGGGAAAAGACTGTACTTGAGACAGCAGTAAGGAATAAAAAAGTAGCAAGGTTTTTCATAAAGTTTAGCTTGTTTGGTTAATTTTTTCAAAAGTATTAAAAAATTAACAATGATACATATATGTATCATATATATTTTCAAATGATTGCACATTTCGTATGTGACCAGAATACGAAACACAGGGAAAATAATTCAGATTGGGAAACGCATTAAGCGATTGCGTATTGAGCAAGGAATCTCTCAGGCACAATTAGCATTTGAGGCGAATATTCCCCGAGTGCAGGTAGGACGTATAGAGCGGGGCGAACTTAACTTTACAGTGAGCACCCTACTTGCTATATCAGCGGCTTTGAATGTTTCCCCTAGATTTTTTTTTGATGTTTTATAATACGTTGTTTCATAAACACAAGTGAATGCAAAAGTATAAATGTTTTTTAATATAGCACATGTGCTATAATATTATTTTAACAACATTCTCACCTTGTCTTCGTGAAAAAGCGAAGAGTATTAATATTTGATGAAAAAGGCTTAAAGGCATTTGCAAAGCATTTAAAAACGATTCGTCAAAAAAAAGGATTCACGCAAGAAGAATTAGCCTATCAATCGGGATTATCGCTTAGCCAAATTGCACGCATTGAAACATTCAGGATCAATCCAACTCTCAGCACCATTTTTACCATTGCCCGTACGCTTAAGGTTCCTTTATACGAATTGTTTCATTTCGACCTGCCCTGATAGTTGTATCCGGTACAATTAAAATTTTCATTGATAAATTCTAATCGACGCCAATGAAAACTATTGTTTGCGAAAAATTAGATTCGCTTACCCACGTATTGAAATGCCTGTTTTATATTTGTACACAATATGAACCCAAAGCAAGACCTACGGCAACTCGAACTTAATCAGTTGACTTCATTTTTTACTGCGAATGGAGAGAAGCCGTTTCGTGCAAAGCAGGTGTATGAGTGGCTTTGGAAAAAGTCGGCACGAACGTTTGATGCCATGACAAATCTTTCGCTGGGCATACGCCATTTGCTTAAAAATAATTTCACCATCAACGCAGTCGAAATTGATGCTGTGCAGATAAGCGCCGACCGTACAATAAAAAATGCGTTCAAACTCCACGACGGAAATATAATTGAAGGGGTATTAATTCCTACCACCGAACGTATGACGGCTTGTATCTCATCGCAAGTTGGCTGCAGCCTAACTTGTAAATTTTGTGCTACCGGCAGGCTTGCCCGCATTCGCAACCTCAATGCTGCCGAGATGTACGACCAGGTTGCATTAATTCGCGTTCAGGCCGAAGAAAAATACAACACTCCGTTAACAAATATTGTTTATATGGGCATGGGAGAGCCCTTACTTAATTATAAGAATGTAATTGATTCGGTTGAAAAAATTTCATCTCCCGAAGGATTAGGGATGTCGCCTCAACGAATAACTGTTTCAACCGCCGGTATTGCCAAGATGATAAAAAAACTTGGCGATGATGGTGTGAAATTTAATCTGGCCCTTTCGCTTCATGCAGCCAATGATGAAAAGCGAAATACAATTATGCCCATCAACGAACAAAATTCCTTGGATGCACTG
>JADLGT010000112.1 GCA_020849195.1 Bacteroidia bacterium | reverse complement strand
CGCAACGATGTTCATTGCAATTCGTCGGAGAAACATTTTCATACATCCGAACATAATTGTTCGATTTGCGATTACACTATTCCTTTACAAGAATTTAATGCTGTATCGTATAGCTTTAATTTTTATCCATCCGCTACAAAATTTTTCAATAACTACACATCCTGTAGGACGCTATCTTGTGCTGCGACAACAGCATCCCGTGCACCTCCGCTATCTGCCTAAGCCAATAACAGAAGGCAACTAGTAAACCCATGTTTTGCATTAAGTGCAAGGCACCAAAATAAAGTGCTTGTCCTTTTTAGCACTGCATCCGGGTTTTTAAAATGAACTAACGGATTGTTCAACGTATTTTATTTTTTTACATTGAAAAAGATTAACACTATTATTATTGTTTTGATATTGCTATTATTATCAGCAAAGCAAACTGTAAATGCGGCAAAAACATCGCTTGAAGGAAAAGTAACGAACAAGGCAACAGGCGAAACTATTGTAGGCGCATATATTTATATTCCCGACCTTAAAACAGGCGCTGTATCGTCAATAGATGGTACTTATAAAATCGATAATCTCCCACAAATAAAGATGCTTGTAAAAGTTAGCTTAGTGGGATACAAAACAATTATTGAAACTGTTGATTTGTCTGTAACAACTAATAAAAATTTTACGCTTGAAGAGTCTATAATTGATATTAACGAGGTGTTAGTTACCGGCATCACTAAATCAACTGAGCTAAAAAGAAATCCTGTGCCTATTGTTTCAATTGATAGTAGAGAAATGGACAGGAGTATTAATACCAATATAATTGATGCGATTGCAAAACTTCCGGGTGTCAACGCCGTTACAACCGGTCCTAATATTTCAAAGCCATTTATACGAGGTTTGGGCTATAACCGAGTGCTTACTTTATTTGACGGCATAAGACAAGAGGGGCAGCAATGGGGAAACGAACACGGTATTGAAGTTGACCAAAATGCTGTCGATAGGGTAGAGGTAATAAAAGGTCCGGCAAGCCTTATGTATGGTTCCGATGCCTTGGCCGGAGTAATAAATCTGCTTCCCGCATTACCTGCGCCTGAGGGAAAAATTGAAGGTTCGGTGATGGCAAACTATCAATCTAACAATGGCCTATATGCAAGTTCAGCATCGATGGCGGGCAACATGAACGGAATAATTTGGGGAATGAGATTTTCGCATAAGGAAGCAAGCAATTACCGAAATAAATACGATGGCAGAGTTTATGGCACGAGTTTTAACGAAACCGATGCAAATGGATACATAGGAATAAATAGATACTGGGGCTATTCGCATCTTAACTTTTCTGTTTATGACGATGCCCAGTCTGTTCCCGATGGTAGCCGAGATTCGCTAACACGCAAATTTACCCGGCAAATAAATGAAGCTGATACGGTGAGACCTATCGTTTCAACGGAGCAATTGAATTCATATAAAATACCGGTCATCTATCAGCGCATACAACATTATAGAATTTATTCAACTAATAATTTTATACTCGGCAGCAGTAAGCTTACATTTAATTTAGGGTATCAGCAAAATGTACGAAGAGAATTTAATCATCCATTAGCGCCCGATATTGCCGGCTTATTTCTTAGTTTACAAACTTGTACGTACGATTTAAACTATTTTTTACCCGAATGGAACGATTGGATTACAACAATGGGTGTAAATGGAATGTACCAATGGAATACAAATAAAGGAACGGCATTTATAATTCCCGATTATATACTTTTTGATTTGGGACCATTTGTACACACTAAAAAAACTTTTGGAAAATTAGATGTTGCAGCAGGCATCCGCTGCGACCAAAGAGTGTTCAACAGTAACGATATGTATGTTAAAACCAACCCCGCAACCGGTTTTGATATGCAGACAATATTGCCCGACACCATAGGCTCTTCGCATATTTTTTCTTCGCACAAACATATTTTTAATGGCTTTTCGGGAAGTGTGGGCGCTACCTATAATTTTTCAGATAATTTTTTGCTGAAAATAAATATTGCCAGAGGTTTCCGTGCTCCTACTATTTCCGAGTTATCGGCCAATGGCGTACATCCGGGGACAACTATTTATCAGTTAGGTAATGCCGATTTTCGCCCCGAGTTCAGTTTGCAGGAAGATATAGGATTATGCTTTTCCACCGAACATATATCCGGCAGCGTGGAGTTATTTAATAACGATATACAAAATTATATTTACAATCAAAAGGTGTTGAACAAACAAGGCGGAGATTCGATTGTTGTTCCGGGCAACCAAACTTTTCGCTTCAGTGCTGCACGTGCTCGGTTGTGGGGGGGCGAATTTAGTATTGATGTACACCCTCATCCATTAGATTGGCTGCATTTCGAAAACGCTTTATCCGTTGTATATGCAGCAAATAAAGGCGTTGGCGGAATAGCTGTTACCGACAGCGAAAAGTATTTGCCACAAATTCCTCCTGTACATTCTCGTTCCGAACTTAGGGCAGATATACATAAAAAATGGAAATGCTTTTCGTCAATTTATTTCAAGTTAGATATGGAATGGTATGCTGCTCAAAACAGAGTCTATCTGGCATACAACACCGAAAGCCCAACGCCCGGGTACATATTATTCGATGCAGGTTTTGGCACAGATGTGTTAAGTAAATCAGGAAAAAAATTAGTTAGTTTACATTTATTAGGTAGTAATATTACAAATGTTGCGTACCAATCTCATCTCAGTCGGCTAAAGTATTTTGAGCCTTATCCGGTAAACGGTAGTGGTCATAGCGGAATATATAACATGGGGCGCAACATAAGCATAAAATTAATTGTTCCTTTGAACATAAGAGAATAGCACTCGAGTAATCATTCTGATTTTCAGATAGTTGTTGTTATTTCAAAGAGTTTTATATCTTTGCGGTTTATTTACGGCTGTATCGGAGCGAAATTAGTTGGTTAATTACTTTGTGCATAACCGGATGTTGTTTTGATTAGAATAGAAGCGTATCCGTAACAAATTTGTAGTCGCAACCGTAAAAAAATAAGCACCTAGGAACATAAATTCCGGCTGTTTGAAAAAAATAATACTCATACATTTTTTCTTTCTGCTTTTCATAGGCAGTTTTGCGTCCGACCGTTACTGGGTAGGCGGAAGCGGGAACTGGAGCGATGTTGCGCATTGGTCGGTTTCCGATGGCGGACAGGGTGGGGCAGCAGTACCTGACTTAAGTAACAACGTTTTTTTTACGGCAAAGTCGTTTAGTAATGCAGATCAAATTGTAACTGTTGATGTACCTGCTGTATGTTCGAGCATGAGTTGGAAAGGAGTACTTCATGCTCCACAACTATTGTCTGATGCCACAGTTACTCTTTCATTATATGGCTCTCTAAAGCTTGATGCAGCAATGCAGTTCAATGTTCAGGGCGATATTTATTTTAAAACGCCTAATAATGTTGGAAGCACATTATACACATCAGGTCATACTATTCTTGGAAACATATATATAGATGCACCCAATGGTACGGTAGTTTTGGGCGAAGACCTGAAGACTTCAACAACTTCAATAATTGCTATACTAAATGGTACATTTAATTCAAATGATAAAAATATTTATACCGGCTCAATTGTAACCAAGGGTACACAAATCCGCTCGGTATTATTGGGTAAGTCAACAATTACACTCGACAAATGGCAGTTTATTGAGACTACCAATCTTACACTAAATGCACTGCAGGCTTCAATTGT
>JADLGT010000111.1 GCA_020849195.1 Bacteroidia bacterium | reverse complement strand
TTGAATTTTCTTTAAAAGCTCCTCCGCTACTGATGGATTTTTGTGCAAGAAATTATCGAGGGCTTCCTTCACAAAATCGCCAACAAAGCTTTTCATGCTTTTACCGCCGGGCGCTATTTCCAACGAACCAAGTTTAGTTTTTGTTTGGGACTCAAACACCGGCTCCTGTACTTTAACACTAATGGAAGCTATGATGGATGTACGAATATCCTGTGCTTCAAATTCTTTTTTATAAAACTCACGAATAGTTTTTACAACAGCTTCACGAAAGGCGGCCTGATGGGTACCTCCTTGGGTGGTGTGCTGTCCGTTTACAAACGAATAATACTCTTCACCGTATTGTGCTTCAGCGTGCGTCATCGCAATTTCAATATCATCGCCTTTTAAATGTATAATCGGATAAAGTACCGGACCACTCAGGTTGCGCTCCAAAAGATCTTTTAGCCCATTGTGAGAAATATATTCAACGCCGTTGTAAATAATTTTTAAGCCCGTGTTGAGGTAGGCGTAATTCCAACACATACGCTCAACATACTCGTGAATAAAATGATATTTGCCAAATAGTTTTGAGTCGGGGGTAAAAGTTACTAAGGTTCCCTGCTGCAAGTCGCTGGATTTTATCTTTTCATCTTTTTGTACGGCACCTCGAATAAACTCAGCAACTTTTGTTTTTCCTTCACGAATAGATTGAATGGTAAAGTGTTCGGACAAGGCGTTAACTGCTTTGGTACCCACACCATTTAAGCCAACCGACTTTTTAAATGCTTCCGAGTCGTATTTAGCGCCTGTATTTATTTTCGATACGCAATCAATCACTTTACCGAGTGGGATTCCTCGCCCGTAATCGCGCACAGAAACAGTTTTATCACGCACTGTTATATCAATATTTTTTCCGTACCCCATTACGTACTCATCAATACAATTATCAATTGTTTCTTTCAAAAGAATATAAATGCCGTCGTCTTGAGATGAACCATCTCCCAATTTCCCAATGTACATTCCCGGTCTAAGGCGGATATGATCTTTCCAATCAAGCGACTTAATGCTGTCTTCGTTATATTTTGGTTCTGCCATAGTTGAAAAAAAAATTAATTTATCAATGAAAAATAGCTGTCTTATTTAAATCATTACAGCAGTTAGTGCACCGAAAACGCTTTCCTTCATTTGTTTAATTAAACATTAAATTTAAAGTGCATCACATCTCCGTCATCCACCACATATTCTTTTCCTTCTTGCGATAGTTTACCTTGATCGCGGCAAGCAGCTTCCGACCTGAGAGAAACAAAATCGTTGTACTTAATTACTTCCGCTTTAATAAATCCTTTTTCAAAATCGGTATGAATTACGCCGGCCGCCTGTGGTGCAGTCATTCCTTTGTGTATTGTCCATGCCCGAACTTCTTTTACACCTGCGGTAAAATAGGTTTGCAAACTCAGCAAGCGATAAGCGGCTTTAATGAGTTTATTTACGCCCGGCTCATCAAGTCCAATATCTTTTAAAAACGATTGACGATCTTCATAGCTTTCCAATGCAGCTATCTCGGCTTCCATGGCGGCGGTAATAACTATTACTTCGGCATTTTCATCTTTAACTAAATTTTTAACTAACTCAACATATTTATTTCCGGTTTTAACCGAGGCCTCATCAACATTACAAACATAAAGTACCGGTTTGGCTGTAAGCAAATGTATATCGGCAATGTATTGTTTGTCCTCTTCTTTCACCTGAGCCGAGCGTGCTGATTTGCCCGATTGCAGATGGTCTCTGTAAATGACTAAGGTTTCGTAGGCTTTCTTAGCTTCTTTATCCGTTCCTGTTTTTGCAAGTTTTTCTACGCGTTGAATTTTCTTTTCAACGCTTTCAAGATCTTTCAATTGTAGTTCGGTGTCAATAACATCTTTGTCGCGCACCGGATTTACAGAACCGTCCACGTGAACCACGTTCGGATCATCGAAACACCTCAATACATGAATTATTGCATCGCACTCGCGAATGTTTCCCAAAAACTGATTACCTAAACCTTCGCCTTTGCTGGCGCCTTTTACAAGACCTGCAATATCAACAATTTCAATTGTTGTTGGAACAATACGTTCGGGCTTTATAAACTCCGCTATTGTAGTAAGCCTATTGTCGGGCACTGTAATTACACCAACATTGGGCTCAATTGTACAAAACGGAAAATTTGCAGCTTGAGCTTTTGCATTCGACAAACAATTAAACAGTGTCGATTTTCCAACATTAGGTAAGCCTACTATTCCGCATTTCAATGCCATAATTTTTATATTTTTTTCAAATCAGTTGGCAAAGATACCATAATCATTAAGTCGCAAAAAAACTTTGGAATTTCAAGACTTGTAGTTTTTTCAACATTTTACAAATGTTATTAACATTAACAGGCTTCGGTTAAACCTTTATTTTGCATTAGATGTACAATACACTAATGCAAAGTGGGTTGGAGTTGTTTTCTTGAAGGATAGTAGTCTATAATGTTTTTCAGCGACATTTTACAGAGCCTATCACACTACCCTTTGGGGGCAACTGCAAAACCTCGGATCAAATTAATTCTAAACAAAAGTTTGTAAATCATACAGGCGTTTATACGTGCCGTTTTGCTGCAGCAAGTGTTGATGAGTACCGCGTTCAACGATTTCGCCTTTTTGCAAAACAATTATTTCGTCGGCATGTTGTATGGTTGAAAGACGATGTGCAATTACTACTGAGGTACGGTTTTTCATAAGTTTATTCAGGGCATCTTGTACCAATCGTTCCGACTCGGTATCGAGTGCTGATGTGGCTTCGTCCAAAATAAGTATTGGCGGGTTTTTTAAAACGGCGCGAGCTATACTTAAACGCTGGCGCTGCCCTCCCGACATTTTCCCTCCCCTATCGCCAACATTGGTTTGATAGCCGTTCGGCATTTGTAAAATAAATTCGTGTGCATTTGCTACTTTAGCCGCAGCAACGACATCTTCTTCGTTTATTTTATTCATCCCAAAAGCAATATTATTGAATACAGTATCATTAAACAGAATTGACTCCTGCGTTACAACGCCCATCAAGTTCCGGAGGTCTTTTATTTTTATTTTTTTTATTGAAACACCGTCAATCAATATATCTCCATTGGTGGTGTCATAAAAACGCGGAAGCATATCGGCCATGGTAGTTTTACCTGATCCTGACTGCCCCACTAATGCAATTGTTTTTCCTTTCGATATTTTAAGGCTAATGTTTTTCAAAGCATGACCTTCATCGCCGCGGTTATAAGCAAACGAAACATCTTTATACTCAATAGCAGTACCAAAAGACTGTATCGACAGAGCATTTTCAGCTTCTTTAATACTTACCTCGGCCTGTAGTATTTTGTTGATGCGCTCAACCGAGGCCATGCCGCGCTGTACATTGTAATAGGCCGCAGTTATTGATTTAGCGGGAGGGATGATTTGTGAAAAAATAATCAGATAGGTAATAAACTCCGATGGCTTGAGCGACTCATCGGGATTCATCACTATCATACCACCAAAATACATAACTACCATCATTATTACCGAACCTGCAAATTCGCTTACCGGCGACGACAAATCAATTTTACGGTAGGTACGTATCATTAATCGTGTGTATATATTATTTTCGTTTAGAAATTTTCCTTCCTGTTGCTTTTCGGCATTGAACCCTTTTATAATGCGTAAGCCCGACAAAGTTTCTTCGAGAATAGAAAACAATGTGCCTAAGCTCTCTTTGGCTTTAGACGAACTGCGCTTTAAGCTTTTACCAATGATGCCGATAAGCCCCGCTGTTACAGGTAAAAGAACCAATACAAACAAAGTGAGTTTTGGACTCATCAGCATCAACATAACCAACGATAAAAAAATATTTAACGGATCGCGGAAAATCATTTCGAGCCCGGTTAAAATCGACCACTCTATTTCCTGCACATCGGTTGTCATGCGCGACATAATATCGCCTTTTCGCTCATTGGAATAATAGGAGAGTGGTAATTCCATTGTTTTTTTATAGATGGAGTTACGCATATCTTTCACTATGCCGTTGCGCAATGGTGCAATAAAATACAAAGAGAGGTAACGAAATAAATTTTTAAAGAAAAAAATTACGACGACCAAAATACAGATCATAACCAAGGCCCTCACTTTACCTTGACTGACAATTAAGCCTGTAAAATAATAATTCAGGTGATCGAGTGCCGAGCGTGCCGAAAACGAGAACGGCTCAAGCCCTTTTGCCAGTATTGTGCTGTACTTATTTTCGTCGGCTTGAAACAATAAATCGAGAAAAGGAATGGCCATTGTAAGTGAAAACAATGAAAACACAACCGACAAAATATTGCTGGCAATATTTAGCAGAGCGTAATTCCAATAACCCTTAACATGTTTTAGTACACCAAACAGGTTTTTCATTAAAACAAAGATAATGTATAGTTTGTATTTTAGTCTGAATCTCGATAATAGCCGTTGTTATACCAATTTGATTTATATTTTTTCCAATCAATATTGGTATAATGCCGATCGGATAGCTGTTTGGGTCAATGCAATTGAGCCATTACAGATATTACATCGGTATTAGTTTCAAAAAATCAGCTAACCAACAAACGTTTTCTTTACTAACTTTACCCGTCATGGAATCGATGCGTCAATTAAAAGTAGCCCGACTTGTACAAAAAGAAATAGCCGATATTTTTTTGCGCGAGGGAAAAAATTATTTTGGAAATGCTTTAATTACAGTTACGGGTGTACGCATTAGTCCCGATTTATCTTTTGCTAAGATTTACCTCAGCTTGTTTGGAGTAAAAAACAGAGAAACTTTGCTTACCTTAATAAAAGAATATCAACCCGACATTCGGAAAAATTTAGGGAACCGCATTAAAAAACAAGTACGCATAATTCCTGAAATAAATTTTTATATTGACGATACGATGGATTATGCTGAACGAATCAACGAATTACTAAAAAAATAACCTGTTGCCATATTTTAACATCCACCTTAAAATTTTTTTTTCTTCTTATTAAATGCACTACGACCCCATAAAACGAACGCTTGGCAAGGTATTTAACCAATCTCCTTTTTTACGCAGGATGTTTTACAATTTGCTTGATTTGCTTTTGCTTCGCGCATGGCATATTCATAAAGAAATAAAATTGTGGATCAAAACCGCTCCTGTAAACATTTCTGTGTTAGATGCCGGTTCCGGATATGGTCAATACACTTACTATCTCTCGCAAATAAACCCAAATTGGAAAATACTGGCTGTTGATGTAAAACAGGAACAGGTGGAAGATTGCAATAATTTTTTTTCAGCAATAGGTAAGTCAAACGTGAAATTTGAATTAGCCGATCTTACAAAGTTCAGAAATGATGAAGCCTATAACTTGGTTCTATCAGTTGATGTGATGGAACATATTCTAGAAGATGTATTGGTTTTTCAAAATATATGCGCCTCGCTGAAACCAGGGGGTATGCTTCTTATTTCAACACCTTCCGACCAAGGAGGGTCGGATGTGCAGGGAGAAGGCGAAACTTCGTTTATTGAAGAACACGTGCGCGATGGGTATAACATAAAAGAAATAGAGGCGAAATTAAAGTCGGCGGGCTTTTCGCGGGTTGATGCCCGCTATTCGTACGGAACACCGGGTAAAATTTCGTGGCGGCTATCAATGAAGTACCCTATTCTTATGTTGGGCATCAGCAAGTTATTTTTTATCATTTTGCCATTTTATTACCTGCTTGTTTACCCTTTTGCTTTTATTTTAAATTATTTTGATACTGTTTTTCCGCAAAAAACCGGGACAGGTTTAATAGTAAAGGCATGGAAGTAATATTAAAAAATTATATCTTTAGCCGATAAAAATCAAATCAACCCACAGTTGGTATGAAAAAAATAGTACTCACATTAGTTGCAGTTTTTTTTACCATTTCTCTTAGCTACGCCGATTTCTATTTAGACATACTGAAAAAACCGGGCAGAGGCGGCAGGCACAGCCAACGTAATTGGTCAACCGCTTTTGTGGGCATATCTGTTGGAGCAGGAGTACCACTGTCAAGTTACGTAAAAGCCGACACCATTGAAGGTGCCGGGTATGCAAAAATTGGTGTTCATTTTAATCTTTCGGCAGGAGTAAAACTTATGCCTTACATAGGTGTAATGGCGCTTGCCGGAGGCACAATTAATGGTTTTAACACTTCGGCTTATGCCAAGCAAGATACTTCTAAATATGCACCTTCGTACAGCGCAAAACCTTATTACCTTGGTCAATATCTTGCCGGCCCATTTGTATATTTTACTGACGGCGAAACATACGATATAACCATTAAAACACTTGCCGGTTTAACCATGGTTACCTTTCCGCTTATCACGGCTACCTCTTCGAGCCCGGGTTGGAATCAGGTGCAAACTAAAGAACGACCAAACTCAAAAAGTTTTGGCTATTGTGTAGGTGTGGGTGTCAACTTTCGGCTAACAGATCGAATTGGGATGATGGTTAACCTCGATTACTTTGGTACAAATGTTAAATATTCAAATGAGAAAACAACCACCAACGTCGATTTTTTTCTTACCGGTATCAAAGCCAGTTCAACCTCTAATAACCCAAAAACAAATACGCAATCTATTGGCATTCTCAATGTTTCGGCCGGTGTTGCACTTTTATTTTAACTCCTGTTTAAATTTTATTGCTTTCGTAATTTAACTATGAACTTATCACTATTCATAGCGAAGCGTTACCTCATCTCAAAAAAATCGCATAACGCTATTAATATTATTTCGGCTGTGTCTATCGCCGGAATTTGTATCGGCACAATGGCCCTGGTAGTGGTATTGTCGGCTTTCAATGGTTTATCGGATTTAGTGAAATCGCTTTACAACAGCTTTAATGCCGACTTACGCATTACACATGTACAAGGAAAAGTATTTCATTTTGATGAAGGAGATATAATGAGGTTAAGAAAAGTAAAGGGTGTTCGCTTTTATACCGAAGTGTTGGAAGAAAATGCCCTGCTGAAATTTAATGATCAACAATGTTTGGCAACAGTACGAGGAGTTAGCAATAATTACCGTCAAATGTCGCACTTCGATACAATAGTTAAAGAAGGATCGTTTGTGTTGACAAACGGAGAGCAGAACATGGCAGTAATTGGAAAAGGCTTAAGTTACCTTCTTAATGTTGGTGTTGAAGACCAATTTAATGCTGTTTCTGTTTATGCCCCTAAGCGGGGAATTAGCACCTCTCTGAATCCTGAAGATGCTTTTAACAAACAGTCTGTTTATGTGTCGGGCGTTTTCAGCATTAACGATGAGTTTGATTACAAATATGCGATTGTGTCTATTGATTTTGCACGGAAAGTTTTTGAATATGTTAACGAAGTAACTTCGGTAGAACTTGGCTTGCAAAAAGGTAGCAATGTGGCTGAAGTTAAAAAAGAAGTTGCTGCAATTGTTGGCGAAAAATTTACAATTAAAAATAAATACGAACAGAACGAGGTGCTGTTTAAAACTTTAAAATCCGAAAAGCTGTGGACATTTATTATTCTTATTTTTATTATGATTGTGGCTACATTTAATGTAATAGGATCGCTTACTATGCTCATCATTGAAAAGAAAAAAGACATTAGTATTTTATGGAATATGGGCGCGAACTTAAAACTTATTCAAAAAATATTTTTGATTGAAGGATTGCTCATTACGGCAATAGGTGTTCTTAGCGGTTTAGTGCTTGGCACATTGATTTGTCTTGGTCAACAACATTTTGAATGGATAACTTTTAATGAATCGTTTGTAGTATCGGCCTACCCAATGAAAATGTTGTGGACTGATTATCTGCTGGTGGCTGCGGTAGTAGTATTCATTGGGCTGGTGGCTGCATGGTATCCCATCCGGGTATTTACGCACCGTTATTTTGCATCGGCTCACACGGTCTGAATAGCAGAATAGCAATCCCGAATTTCATCCAGTACAGCAAAAATTTCATCGGCGTTTAAAAGTGTTACTAAACGAGTACGGTATTCTTTAAAGTGGTCAAGTCCTTTAAAGTAGTTTGCGTAATGACGTCGCATTTCAATTACACCAAGCTTTTCACCTTTCCATTCAATTGATTTTTGAAGGTGGGTGCAACAAACAGCTACACGGTTTTCGATGGTGGGAGGAGGAAGATGACATCCTGTTTTTAAAAAATGTTTTACCTCATTAAATATCCACGGATGACCAATGCTTCCACGACCAATCATTATGCCGTCAACTCCGTAAGTTTCTTTTAAATGTTTTATTTTTTCGGGGGAGTCGGCATCGCCATTGCCAAATATAGGTATGTGCATGCGTGGATTATTTTTTATTTCTGCTATTAGCCTCCAGTCTGCTTGTCCTTTATACATTTGCTGGCGCGTACGTCCGTGAACAGTTAATGCTGCAATACCTATATCCTGTAAACGTTCGGCCACTTCAACCACATTTTTTGTTTTGTCATCCCATCCCAATCGTGTTTTAACGGTTACCGGACGAGTAGCAATTTTTACAATTTCGCTTGTCATCTCAACCATTTTAGGAATGTCTTGCAGTAGTGCAGCCCCTGCACCTTTGCAGGC
>JADLGT010000110.1 GCA_020849195.1 Bacteroidia bacterium | reverse complement strand
AGAGGTGTCGCCCATATTAGCTGTATCTCCTTCGGCAATTTTACGCAAAATACGTCGCATAATTTTCCCCGAGCGGGTTTTAGGTAAACCTGTTACAATTTGAACTTTATCGGGTTTTGCAATGGGTCCCACATATTTAATTACCGACGCTGAAATTTCTTTATTTAATGTATCGATGTCTTCTCGTTTGTGTTTCGGAATAACAAAGGCATAAATTCCCCAACCTTTTATATCGTGCGGGAAACCCACAACTGCGCTTTCAACAATATCGGGGTGTTGATTTATTGCATTTTCAATTTCGGCGGTGCCAAGTAAATGTCCCGATACTTTAATTACATCATCCACTCGTCCGGTAATTCGGTAGTAACCATCCGCATCGCGCTTGCAACCATCGCCGGTGAAATAATAGTTTTTGTATAAATCGAAATAAGTTTTACGGCATCGCTCGTGATCGCCATAAGTAGTGCGGATAATAGACGGCCATGGAAATTTAAAACAGAGCAATCCTTCGACATCATTACCCAAAAGTTCATTCCCCTTCTCATCAAGTATAGCAGGCTGAACGCCCGGCAACGGCAGTGTTGCATAACCGGGTTTTAAAGGCGTAACTCCGGCTATTGGCGAAATCATTATTCCGCCTGTTTCCGTTTGCCACCAAGTATCTACAATGGGGCATTTTTCTTTCCCAATATTTTTATGATACCACTCCCATGCTTCAACATTTATCGGCTCTCCAACTGTACCTAAGATACGAAGTGAAGAAAGATGATAAGGTTTAACATAATCCAGGCCAAATGCTTGAAGGGAGCGAATGGCTGTGGGTGCGGTATAAAAAATACTTACTTTATGCTTATCAATTACTTGCCAAAATCTGCTTGCATCGGGATAAGTAGGAATGCCTTCGAACATAAGTGTTGTAGCACCTGCCAACAAGGGTCCATAAATAAGATACGAGTGCCCTGTTATCCAACCAATATCGGCAGTGCACCAGTAAATATCGGGTTCTTGCAAACTCTTTCCATTAGATAAATTATATTGAAATACATTTTCGAATGTATAATGAGTAAATACCATGTACCCGCCACAGGTGTGTACCACTCCTTTGGGTTTGCCGGTCGAGCCCGATGTGTACAAAACAAACAAGGGATCTTCGGCATCCATAATTTCGGCGACGCAATCGGTATTTGCATTTTTCAGTTCATCGTGTAAAAAAACATCTCTTCCATTTTGCATATTTATTTTCGATCCGGTTCGTTTATGCACAATAACTTTTTTTACTGTCGGGCAGTTTTTTAATGCTTCATCAACAACCGGTTTTAGTGGCACTTCTTTTGCGCCACGATACCCGCCATCGGCTGTAATTACAATATTACAGGCGGCATCGTGAATACGATCGGACAGCGATTTGAAAGAAAAACCTCCGAACACTACGGAATGAATAGCACCAATTCGGGCACAAGCCAAAACAGCAATTGCAAGCTCGGGTACCATTGGCATATAAATGCAAATACGGTCACCTTTTTTTGCGCCGTTATTTTTTAACACATTGGCCATCCGGCAAACCTCGCTGTGCACTTCTTTATAGCTGAGTGTTCGTGTTTGTTCTTGAGGGTTGTTGGGTTCCCATAGTATAGCTGTTTGGTTGGCCTTGTGTGTAAGGTGGCGGTCGATACAATTTTCGGTAATGTTTAATTTGCCTCCACTAAACCATTTTACTTTTGGTTCGATAAAATTCCATTCGAGTACGGCATCCCATTTTTTTTTCCATGTAAAAACTTCAGCCTTTTCGTTCCAAAACGTTTCAGGGCTTTCTACACTTCTTTGATATTCGGTTTTGTATTGCTCAATGGTGGTAATGATTGACATGTTGAGTTGAGATTAAATTCAAATTTTATTTATGCTAATCCGTGTAGCCGGATTTTTATTTTTTTTCAACTACAATTGTTTGAAATAGCCCTATCATTCGCGAAACAGGCGACAGTAATTTTTCCAGCGTACTAATTAAGCCATAACTTTGGTAGGGAACTAAGGCTTTGCGCGACACACCTCCGCTCAGCACATATAAAAAAGGGGTGTGGTATTTAGTTGATATTAATTTAAGCTGCGGAAAATCGGCATTAAATTTTTTTACATCGCGTTCAAAATAAATGTAGGGCAAAGCCTGATTTGAACCCGAAAGCGGACCGGTAGATTCTATTTCCCAATTTCCTTTTTCATCAAAAGGCTCGTGATGGAAATTTTTATAAATGAATCGGCTCAATATACTGTTTGCGGGTTCAATCATAATTATTCTTCCGCCACTTTTTAATGCACGCTCTGCCTCCTGCAAAAACAGGTATGGGCGTGGAATGTGATGAAATACGTTAATCATTAAAACAGCACTAAGCTCTTCGTTCGAAAACGGAAGTTTTTCTGCAGAAAAGGTCATGTCGCAGTTTTCGAGCAATAAAATGTCGGAAGTAATTACTTCGGGAATAAGCTCTTTAATAAATCCGCCACCCGAACCTATTTCGAGTAATTTACCTTCGGGCACTTGTTCTAAATTATGTTTAAATACAGAATACCAATCGCAATATATTTTTTTTAAAAAAGGTTTGGTTAAAATAATTTCCCGATGCTTTAGCGTTGTTTCCGGATCATCGAGGTGAGTATCTATTTTGTATTTAATACTCATGGCTAATAAGTTATTTGATATAAAAATGCGGGTTCAATTTGCATTTGTTCGGGAGGCGGGATTTGACTGACAAGTTTAAGCTTTTCGGGATATTTTTTTGCAATAGGCTCCATCATACGATGAAGTGTATTAATAATATTTCCAT
The DNA here is from genome assembly GCA_020849195.1 of Bacteroidia bacterium. Classification (GTDB taxonomy): domain Bacteria; phylum Bacteroidota; class Bacteroidia; order JABDFU01; family JABDFU01; genus JABDFU01. Next base: position 890 of record JADLGT010000110.1, on the reverse strand, counting down.
CTGCTTTAGATGGATCGCGCCTCAGGCTGGCCAACAACACATGCGTAACTTTATTTTTTTGAAAATAGTGTAGTACGGAATCGGGATTTGAATAGCCGGATGTAGTATCGAGTGCATATACTTTATATACAGGGAAGAATTTCTTTCCGTTACCATAAATAAACGACATGGAGGCTTTGCGACTGGCAACTAATGCAGTATCGGGAAGGTTGTCGGCGCACCACTCACTCATTTTAAAAAAATTTTTCCAGTCGGGTGTATAGCCGTAATAACTATCGCCTTTTAAATTTTTAATAACTATTGGAATGTTGTCGGCAGCTTTTTTTGTTGATGAGATGACACTGGAAGAAACCAAAATAAAACAAATCAGCAAGAAAATATTTTGTGCATACGATGATTTCTTAACTAGTTGATATAAGCCGAAAAGAATAGTAATAAGCATTATGGGTACATGAACCATAATCAACCTGGGCTGATCCCATCTTGCCTGTAGTATAACAAAGGTTACAAACACAATGGATGCCATTAACAATACAGAAAAAAACAATGCTCTGTTTTTCGATCTCAGTGTTTTAATAAAACCAACTATTATTAATGTGATAACAATTAGTGCCCACATCATATTGGTTTCGGTACTGTTTTCGGAAAAAAAGCCAAGTACTTGGAAGAATCGTTTGGAAAGATATAACTGAATGTTATCGAAAAACCGAGAAACAAATCCCGCAAAATCATCATTCCCTTTTGAAGCGTTATACGGATCTTTGAGCAATAAAATTTTCAACTGACCATTGTATTGATTTTTTTGGCTCCACAAAAGAGAGTGAATTATTTCGTACGGAATTTTAAAGGCTAAAAACGATCCAATCGACCATAGAATATATTTATATTTT
>JADLGT010000109.1 GCA_020849195.1 Bacteroidia bacterium | reverse complement strand
TTTCGCTTAAAGAAGGTGTGATGCATGAATTAATGGAAAAATAGTAAGGGTATATTGAAGTTGTGCGCAACCAATGAAAAGAACACTGTATAACATTTTTATAGGTTTAATAATAAGCTCATTTTGTTTGACATCTTTTGGACAAACAAAGTTGACAACAAAAGACCTTGAATATATTTCGGATACTTTCGGAGTTGACTCTGCATTAGAAGTAAGTGGAGCGTTCGGTGCTTGTTATGACATAGACCTGAATGTTGCTCTACAACTTGCTTTAAAGTGCAATAATTTAGAAAACTACACAAAACAATTTTCGCATTTTAATAAAGTGGGACAACTAATAAAGGACAAGGAGCTTAATAGTAAGGCGTTTGTTAATTTGAAACAGTATAGGAATATTATTTACGACACACTGAAACACAAATTAATTGACTACGAAATTCCAGACGAGCTTTTTTTGATTTTCATTTTTCAAAATGACAAGTCCATAACTATCGAGCTAAAAGCGGAGTTTAATTTTTGGGAGCAGTGTGCAGATAGTATTCAAGAAAACTACCCCGATTGGACAAAGCGATTCATCCATTTTTTTACTGGCGAAAGCTGTTGGCGAGACCTACACAATATTTGTAAACAAAACAGCTTTAAAATAGCATGGACTTTGAACAAATTTGAAGTAGAAGGTTTTACAACTAAAAAAATAAACTCATTAAGAAGACAGCTTTTTTCTTGGCAGAGAAATCAGGAAATGGATAGGTTCAAATATCAACCGTATCAGTATGGTATTGATACAATAACTTTGAGAAACTCGTATTCAACAATAGATGAAATTAATATAGCTGACGAACCGGAGTTATCCTTTAAAAAAGAAAATTTAGACAAAGTAAAATGTTGGGATAAAATCTTATCAAATGAGAAAGTAGGTCTATATGATTTTGGTTGCGTTTGGAATGAATTAGGAGGATATGGTAAAACTCTCAGAATAGAATTAATTGCACCTAATAAATTAAAAGTATCAACAGTCAGTTCTTGGATAAATTGATAGAGTTTGGCAGCACACAACAGCGGTCTCGCTCTATTGCCGTTAAATCGCTGTATTTGAGCTTTGTATTACGCTTTCAAGTTTTATCTTAGCATGACAAAAAACGTTCACGAAATCACCAACTGCGGCAACACGCACAACGTTAATAGTGCAACCGAATCATTTTATGGAACAATATAAATTCAATATTTAACCTAACTGATTTATGGCAAAAATTTTAATTATCGACGACGAAAAAAGTATTCGCAAAACACTGCGCGAAATACTGGAATACGAAAAATATAGTGTTGACGAAGCCGCCGATGGCATTGAAGGATTGGCTTTATTGCAAAAAGAAAAATACGACGCTGTGCTGTGTGACATTAAAATGCCCAAAATGGACGGCATTGAATTACTCGACAAAATTATTGCATTGAATAACGAAACGCCTGTTGTAATGATTTCGGGGCATGGCACGATAGAAACCGCTGTTGAAGCAGTAAAAAAAGGAGCTTTTGATTTTATTGCAAAACCGCTCGATCTCAACAGGCTTTTGGTTACCGTTCGAAATGCCATGGATAAATCAACATTGGTTACCGAAACAAAAGTGTTGAAAAAAAAAGTGAGTAAAACTTTTGATATGATTGGCGAATCGAAAGCAATGATGGAGATTAAAGCAATGATAGAAAAAGTTGCACCTACCGAGGCAAGGGTATTAATAACAGGTGAAAATGGTTCGGGAAAAGAGTTGGTAGCGCGATGGATTCATGCTAAAAGTAATCGTTCTGCAGCGCCACTAATTGAAGTAAATTGTGCCGCCATACCATCCGAATTAATAGAAAGCGAATTATTTGGTCACGAAAAAGGTGCATTTACGTCGGCAATCAGTCAACGTAAAGGAAAATTTGAACAGGCCGAAGGTGGAACTCTATTTTTGGATGAAATAGGCGACATGAGTTTGTCGGCGCAGGCTAAAGTACTTCGCGCTTTGCAAGAAAATAAAATTACACGAGTAGGAGGGGAGAAGGAGCTGAAAGTGAATGTACGTATTGTTGCAGCTACTAATAAAGACATAAAAAAAGAAATTGAGAAAGGAAATTTCAGAGAAGATTTATACCATCGCCTAAGCGTTATCCTTATTCGTGTTCCTTCGTTAAACGACAGAAAAGACGACATTCCGTTGTTGGTTACACATTTTGTGAAATTAATTTGCGACGATTATGGGATGCCTTTGAAAATATTTTCTAAAGAAGCAATTAAAGAATTACAAAAACTAAATTGGACAGGAAATATCCGCGAGTTCAGAAATGTGATAGAGCGTTTAATAATTCTTTGCGGTAAAACAATAACCGACAACGATGTGGCAACTTATGCCAAGCCGGCAAATGAATAATTTATAATGTATGATTGAGTAAAGTACCTGAATCAATAAGCTTTTTGAGGTAAGGCAAATAAACTACTTGTTTCATCAGCTCAATATGTCCAACATGGTGGCAGTCGCTTCCTAAAAAGCGAATCATTTGTTTGTCGATTAATAGTTGTGCAACTTTTTTTGTTTCCGGTCCATAATAGCCGGTCAGCGAATTAATGTTTAACTGAAGTAAAATATCTTTAGCACACAAACTTTCCATTTTATCCATATTACCAAACCAAAACGGATAACGTTCGGGATGAGCAAGAACTGGTTGATAACCCGATGTTTGAAGTTTAAATAAAATCCGTTCTAAATTTTCAGGTTCGTTAACATAAGATATTTCAACAAGCACATAATTTTTTCCGAAAGTGAGCAGCTTTTCGTTATCTATTTTTTGTTCAAAATCAAAATCGATGTAATATTCGGCGGCGGCTTCCATCTCAATGGGTATGCCTTCTGTACTCAAACGCTGTTTTACCTTTTCTAATCCGCCTAAAATTACTTCGGGAGTATTGCGGTAAAAATCGCCCATAATGTGAGGTGTGGTAATTACTTTTTTATATCCTTGATTATAAAAATGGCGAATCATCTCAACAGAATTTTCAACCGATTTAGATCCATCGTCGATTGCCGGAATAAAATGAGAATGAATGTCGCACCGTAAAATGGATAGATCAACGGGATCGCTTAATTTATTTCCGGAAAATAGTTTTTTGAGGAACGACACGTTAATGATGAATAGGTTGATAGCCAAAGTATTTGCAGAACCATGAAAATGTAATTTGCAATCCTTCGTTAATTTTTATTTGTGGCTCATAACTTAGCAAGCGCTTGGCTTTGCTTATATCTGCCAGCGACTCACGTATAACTCCTGCCCGACTTTCACGGTGCATGGCGTTTATCGTTGAACCCGACAATTTTTTTAAAATTCCAAAAAGCTCATTCACCGAAGTTTTTTCGCCGACCGCTATATTATATACTTGCCCTGTGGCTTCTTTGTTGCTTGCAAACATGGCTTTAATATTGGCTTGCACGGCATTTTCAACAAAAGTAAAATCTCGGTTCTGCTCACCGTCGCCGTTAATAAAAGGAGGAGTGTTTTTTAATAAGGCTTCCATAAATAATGGAATAGCGGCTGCATATTCGCCCTGAGGGTTTTGGCGTGGACCAAATATATTGAAGTAACGCAGTCCGATAATTTGCATATTCTAATTCGATGCACAAGCCTCTGCATCCAGTTCGTTAGTTCGCTTTGTTACTCCATAAGGCGATCGCGGATCGCCAATTCG
>JADLGT010000108.1 GCA_020849195.1 Bacteroidia bacterium | reverse complement strand
GTTCCGGAAACTTATCATTCTCTTTCATTCCTTCGGGCAAGCTAACTCCACACAGGCTGCGCTTTCCGGCTTTATATTCCCTCCACGCATGGCCAGATAAATACCCACGTATCACCATCTCTACTTTAAATGGTTCACACAAGTGTCCAACAGTAACCATTGGATCTGGAACTTCAATTACCCAGTTGGGCACTATATCGGCAGTTGCTTTTAAAAATTTAGCAGCAATTTGGTTAAGCACTTGCCCTTTGTAAGGTATGCCTTTGGGCAATACTACATCAAACGCCGATATACGATCGCTTACAACCATAACTAAAAATTGATTGTCGATATTATACACATCTCTTACTTTTCCTTTGTAAAAACTTTTTTGTCCGTGTAAATTAAATTTAGTTTCTGTTACTGCTTTCATTTTTTATACGTGTTATTTATTTTTTTGTGTCAACAAATTTGTTGGATAGATGTTCTGTCAATTTATAAGCAAAATTATTTTTCTTTTTCATAAACTTCTAAAATTTTTCTTACCAATTTATGTCTGAGTACATCTTTAGCATCTAAGTTTACAAACTTAATTCCTTCCACATCTTTCAGCACTCGCTTAGCTTGCAAAAGTCCCGAAGGCTGATGCTTAGGTAAATCAACTTGAGTTAAGTCTCCGGTAATAACAAATTTTGCCGATGCACCCATGCGAGTGAGAAACATTTTAAGCTGACCTTCGGTTGCATTTTGAGCTTCATCTAAAATAACAAATGCATTGTCGAGCGTTCGCCCGCGCATAAAGGCAAGCGGCGCAATCTGTATCACATAATTTTCGATATACGATTTGAGCTTATCGGCAGGAATCATGTCAAACAAAGCATCGTACAAGGGCTGCAGGTAAGGGTCGAGTTTTTCTTTTAAGTCGCCCGGCAAAAAACCCAAATGCTCTCCGGCCTCTACGGCAGGACGCGTTAAAATAATTTTTTTTACTTCGCGGTCGCGAAGCGCTTTTACCGCAATGGCTACTGCTGTATATGTTTTTCCTGTTCCGGCAGGACCAATGGCAAATACCATATCATTGGTTCTGCAACTTTCTACCATTAAACGTTGATTGGGCGTACGGGCTTTAACAACAATACCGTTGTTTCCAAAAACTATAATATCTTTTGCATCTTCAGCATCCGGAGGAGCAGCATGATGTTTTGAACCGGACAACACCTGCTCAATAGTATTTTCATTAATCGTTCCGTTACGGGTTAAGTAATCGAGCAAACGGTTAATGGCTGCTTCAAACTGGTTTAATTCACTATCGTCACCAACAGCTTTCAGGCGATCGCCGCGCGCAACAAATTTTAATTTTGGGAATCGTTTTTTAATCTGTTCAAGATTGCTGTCGTTTACTCCATAAAGCTGTAAGGGGTCAATGTCATTTAGTTCTATTACTTTCTCGGCCAAAATGTTAAATTTATTTAGTTAATTTTGACCGCAAATTAATCAGTTTCGCGTTAACATATCACTTTTGTTGCTGTAAGCTTTTTATTTTTTACTAACAATGGCAATCATCACCCTTACAACCGATTTGGGATTAAAAGATTACTATGTGAGCGCAATTAAAGGGGCTATTTTAAGTCAATTGCCCGACGTTAGCATTGTTGATATCACTCACCTTATTCCTTCGTTTAATATACAGGAAGCTGCTTACGTTCTTAAAAACAGTTTTCCGAATTTTCCGCAAGGAACAGTGCATATTATTGGAGTTAATGTTGAAGCTACAGCTCAAACACCACATATTGGCGTTGAGGCGGGTGGCCATTATTTTATTGGTGCCGATAATGGCATTTTTTCGCTGCTGTTTGATAAAGTACCCGACAAAATTGTTGAGTTAAACCTATCGTATGATGAGAGCAGCCCCTCGTTTCCCACACGCAACATTTTTGTTAAAGCAGCCTGTCATTTGGCTCGCGGCGGTGAACTTGATTTAATTGGAAATGAAAAAAAGACAGTGAACGAACGTATTTTATTCAGACCTGTAACTATTGGCGACAGTGTGCGCGGCGGAATTATTTACATCGATTCGTATAATAACGTGGTTACAAACATTACACAAAAACTTATAAAAGAAACGGGAAGAGGCAGAACTTTTACTGTACGTTTCGGTAGCCACGAAATAAGTAAACTAAGCAAAACCTATAATGATGTTGCTGAGGGAGAAATTTTAGCATTATATAATGCAGCCGGTTATTTAGAAATAGCCATGAATAAAGGAAAAGCAAGTCAATTACTTAATCTGCACATGGGCGACACCGTAACACTATTGTTCCAATGATTGTACGCATTGTTAAAATGACTTTCGCTACCGATAAAGTAGCCGATTTTTTGGACGTGTTTAACAATGCAAAAAATAAAATACTTAATTGTAAAGGTTGTAAACACCTTGAACTGTTGCGCGATGTAAACCAGCCCAATGTGTTTTTTACCCACAGCCATTGGGAAAGCGTACCTGATTTGCAAACCTATCGTAATTCGGAATTGTTTAAAGCCACATGGGCAAAAACAAAAATTTTATTTGCAGCTTCGCCGGAAGCATGGAGTTTAGAGCGTGTTTAAGAATGCGAATATATTTATTCATTTCTCCTTCAGCATTTCTTCTAAGGCTTTCAATTCATCGCGCAAGCGGGCGGCTTCAATAAAATTCAGTTCGCGTGCTGCGGCTTCCATTGATTTGCGGGTTTTAGTAATAAGTTTTTGCAACTCATCTTTACTAAGGTATTGCACAACCGGATCGGCAGCAATATTAAATTCCTCGGGACCTGTATATACTTTAACTAATTTACCTTTTGCGTCAACTAAGCTCGAACCAAGTATAGGTTGATGCTGAGATTTAACAATCCTTTTTGGTGTAATGTT
>JADLGT010000107.1 GCA_020849195.1 Bacteroidia bacterium | reverse complement strand
TTCATCGTATGGTTACCACCTTGAGTATCCCAGTTTCGTAATATAACTGTTGCGCCCGGATAGATATTGGTTGTGAGACCTCCATTAGAAAAACTCCATCCGGTGCTACAGTTTACCGAACCATACACATTCAGAACAGCACCCAATGGTGGCGTTGCCGAGAAGCAGCCAGAGAACGTTCCTTCCACACATAAAGTACCTGTGCCATCGGCAAAGGCTATGTTCCCGCTAAAAGTTTGTCCCGTAGGAACGTAGTAGGTTGTTCCCGCAGGTATTGTTACACTAGCCGATCCCGAGATGGGAGTTCCGGTACATGGGGTTGGAGTTAACGGACATTGTGCAACAATAGATGTATGTACACAAAAAAGGATAAAAGCAGAAACCGCTATACCCATCAACGTTTTCGAACAAAATGGTTTCATTTTCATATAGATTTTTTTGTTAGAGCGTGTAGATCAAATTTAACTCAATCAAGCCACAAATCCAAAGCAACAGTAAGGCATAAGTTAAAACTCAAAATGAGAAGAAAATAGCATTTTTTTCAAATTTTAATCACAGGCAGAAAAATAAAAGTAGGCTGCCGAAAATTAATAGTAGGCTAGCCTAGTTACCTGCGCAACATATTTAGCCAAGCGGATTACCTGACGGGTATAACCATATTCATTGTCATACCAAACATAAAGTACGGTGCTTTTTTTGTCATCGCTTACCAAAGTCGATTGGCTATCGAATGCCGATGCACAAGGGTTTCCAATAATATCTGTTGATACCAACTCGTTGCTGTAATAGTAATGTATTTGTTCAACCAAATTGCCTTTAAGAGCGGCATTCCTTACGATTTCGTTTACCATTTCTTTATCAACGGCTTTGTTTACCGTTAGCGAAAGAATTGCTAACGAAACGTTTGGAGTTGGCACCCGAACCGAATTTGCTGTGAGTTTCCCTTTCAAAGCAGGTAATACTTTTGTTATAGCACTTCCGGCGCCTGTTTCGGTTATGACCATGTTAAGCGCAGCCGAACGCCCGCGACGATGTTTGGGATGATAGTTATCGAGCAGGTTTTGGTCGTTGGTGTAAGAGTGAATGGTTTCAATATGTCCGTGGTGAATACCAAGGTTTTCTTCAATCACTTTTAAAATTGGAATAATTGCATTTGTAGTACAACTGGCTGCCGAAAAAATTTTTTCTTTTTCTACTTCAAGTTGTGTTTGATTAACACCGTAAACTATATTTGGTATATCGCCTTTACCGGGCGCAGTTAACAATACTTTGCTTATACCTTTTGCTTTGAGGTGTTTTGAAAGCCCATCTCGGTCACGCACTATGCCTGTATTATCAATGAGTAATGCGTCTTTTATTCCGTACGACTCGTAATCAACTTCTTCCGGGCTTTTAGCGGCAATCATTCTGATGGTATGCCCGTTTATGATAAGTGTTTGGTTTTCGATATCTTCAATAATTGTCCCGGGGAAAGGCCCATGAACAGAATCGGTTCTGAGCAGGTCGGCACGTTTAGTAATATCGGCTGCTGTGTTTGTTCGGGTAACAATAGCACGTAAACGAAGTTGTTGGCCTTTTCCTGCCTGGGCAATTAATTCGCGTGCGGCTAAGCGACCAATTCGGCCAAAGCCGTATAACACAACGTCTTTGGGTTTTAATTTATTTTTTTCTTTTCCAATAAAGCTGCTGAGCTTTTGTCCGACAAAATCCGTTGCATTTTTATATTTAGCTTTTTCGGCCTCCCATTCTCCGCATAATTTCCCTATGTCGATACGCGAAGGAGCCAGTTCGAGTTGTAAAAGTTCGTTTGCCAGCATTACGGTATCAAAAACATTTATGGGTTGTTTCACAATATTTTTTGCATACTGATGCAGGTTTAAAATTTCGCTCGAGCTTCGGTCGATGAGTTGATTACGGAACATGATAAGCTCAACCGATTTTTCGAACCATAAGTCGCCTATGGCTTTAATGAGTTCAATGGCTGCCTTTTCCTGTTCAATCCATGATCCTAATTCATTTTCGTAGTTGTTTTTTTTCACGGTAGGTTCAATTGCGATAGACATAATTTCTCTTTTTTATTTGTAAATAAAAAAGAGGAAAAGAACTACTATTCTTTTCCTCTTTTTGCATAGTTAAAACGTTTGGTGCATTTATTATCCGAGATATGCTTTAAGTAATTTGCTGCGGGAGTTATGGCGCAAGCGACGGATAGCCTTCTCTTTTATTTGTCGTACCCGTTCACGCGTTAAGTCAAACTTAGCACCAATTTCCTCGAGTGTTAGTCCATGATTTTGTCCGATGCCAAAAAACAATTTAATCACATCGCGCTCGCGGTCTGTTAACGTAGAAAGCGAACGTTCAATTTCTCTTTGTAAAGATTCGGTCATTAGGCCATTGTCGGCTTTTGGTGAATCGGGGTTAATGAGTACATCCAACAAACTGTTGTCTTCGCCGTTTACAAATGGAGCATCCATTGATACATGTCGTCCGGATACACGCATGGTGTCGGCAACTTTGTCTTCCGGCAAATCAAGCAGATTCGAAAGTTCTTCAGCACTTGGTTCGCGCTCAAATTCTTGTTCGAGCTTTGAAAAAGCTTTATTGATCTTATTTAACGAGCCAACCTGATTCAAAGGCAAACGCACGATACGAGATTGTTCAGCTAATGCTTGTAAAATAGATTGGCGTATCCACCAAACCGCATAAGATATAAATTTAAATCCGCGGGTTTCGTCAAAACGTTTTGCAGCCTTAATTAATCCTAAATTGCCTTCATTAATTAGGTCGGGCAAACTCAACCCTTGATTTTGATACTGTTTGGCTACTGATACAACGAAACGTAAGTTAGCTTTAGTTAATTTTTCCAATGCTAGCTGATCGCCTTCGCGAATACGTTTTGCTAAGGCCACCTCTTCTTCGGCAGTAATAAGATCTTCGCGACCTATTTCTTGCAGATATTTGTCGAGAGAAGCGCTCTCGCGATTGGTTATCGACTTGGTTATTTTTAGCTGTCTCATGGTTTGGTTTTAGATGTTTAAGATAACATCATTAATTCTTTACGTGAGTTGCAAATGTATTTTATTTATTGTAACAAGTCAACCCTTTTTTAAAATATAATTAGGAGAATAAGTGATGTTATTTACAATTTAGATAAATGCTTGAATCTGCTCACCAAAAATCATTATTATACCGACGAAATCTATACGCAGCCGAAACTATCTATAAAGTCGAGCCAAAAGTTTAAAGTCTATGCATTGCTTCTGTTGATGCAAGTGCCTTAATTTATAAGCCAAAACCATAGTACGCTCTTACACCGTTAGGATACGTGCCTTCAATAAGCACACCACCATCTTTATTTCCTATTGTATTTTTCAAATCGTCAAGAGTGCTTACTTCTTTTTTGTCTATACGAGTTATGATAAAACCTTCGCGTATGCCGGCAGCTCTTAGCTTACCTCCGTTAAGACGTACTATCTTTAATCCGTTTTTAATATTCAGTCGTTTCATTTCATCGTTACTTGGTTGTTCGAAACTTGCACCTAAACTATTTATTACTTCCGACTTTTCTTTTTTAACTACTGCTGTATTTCCATTGTGATTTTTTAAAGTAATGGGCAGCACTTTTTCTTCACTTTTGCGTTTAAGAGTAACAGTAATTTTATCGCCCGGGCGAAATTTTCCTATCTGCTCTTGTAACTCCACCATATTGTTAACATCCACATCAGCAATTTTTGTTATTATATCGCCTTCTTGTATTCCTGCTTCTTCGCCTGCACCTCCGGAAGTAATACCTTTTACAAGTACTCCGTTCAAATTTTTCAAGTTATTGTCTTGCGCAAATTTAGAGTCGAGATCGCCTATACTTACACCAATAAAGGCACGTTGAACTTCACCATACTCGAGTAAATCGGCTGTAACTTTTTTAACAATATTAACCGGTATAGCAAAGGAGTAGCCGGTATATGAACCCGTATTTGATTTGATGGCAGCATTAATGCCTATCAGTTGGCCGGCAGTATTTACCAATGCGCCTCCGCTATTGCCCGGGTTAATGGCTGCATCTGTTTGGATGTACGACTCTATGGGATAGATACCTGTTTGCGGATCGGCCGACAATACATTGAGGTTCCGTCCTTTGGCACTAACTATACCTGCCGTAACTGTTGAGGTGAGGTTAAAAGGGTTTCCCACGGCAAGCACCCACTCGCCAACTTTTAAATCGTCGGAATTGCCATAAGTTACATACGGCAAATCCTTTTCTTTTATTTTCAGCAATGCGAGATCGGTGTTGGGGTCGCGACCTATAACAGTAGCCGGAAAACTACGTTTGTCGTTTAGCACCACTTCGATTTTATCGGCATTTTCAACTACGTGATTATTTGTAACAATATAGCCATCGGATGTAACAATAACGCCCGAACCGGCCGACATGGGTTGCATAGGGCGTTGGATTTGCTGACCTAATCCGAAAAATAAACTATAGAATGGATCTCGGTTATATTGATTTTCGATAGCAAAAGTTGTTTTAATATGCACAACGGCATGCACTGTCATGTCGGCAGCATTCACAAAGTTTACCGAATTTTCGGCTGCAGCACCTGCCATGCCGGTAAGTTTTACATCTTTTGCAGGAGTCTGTTTAAATACAACTTGCTGTGCCGGTTTTTCAATTAAGCGGTCTATACCTATTGCAGTAAACCCGCCAATTCCTGCCACGAGAAATAGTGCTGCTATTTTTTTTATATTGTTCATCGCTATCTGTTTTTAGTTCAACAAAATTTAATTTCATGTAGCGG
>JADLGT010000106.1 GCA_020849195.1 Bacteroidia bacterium | reverse complement strand
TTATAATTAATAATATCAACCTTACCTTGTGTTTGTACATTCGAAGAATCTTCCATGCAACTTACAAACAAATAGGGATTTTTTTGTGAAAAGGACATAACCTGCGGAACACCACTTGTAGCCATGGTACTTATTAAACTATCATTGGCTGTATTAAATATTCTCAATTCATTTGTTCCCTGACAAGTAACTGCATACTTTGAATAATCGGGAAAAAATTTTACAGTGTAGGGTTTATAAATTCCATTGGTTGATGTTGGTTGCCCGGTCTGCAAGGGTATTTCTGTAACATCCGGATTTTGCGGGTCTGAAATATTTATTTTGTATAAAAAGTCGCCCTGTTGAGATGTAATGTAAACTACACTCCCATTGTAATTTAAAGCACATCCATGCGGATAAACCAAAAAGTTTGCGCCTTTATATGTTGCTATTATTTTCATGTTTTCTAAATCAATCAATGTTGCAGCACCATTCCCGGCAAGATGTGTTGTTATGCAAATTCTTGAGTCGCCCGAAATGTCAATCGAATGCCAACTGTATTCAGACAAAGTAATTTCTCCAACTTTTGAATTGTTGCTTGTTTTAAATTTTTGGAAAACATTGCTTGCATAAAATGAAACATAAAAATAGTTTCCATCGGGCGCTACCATCATGTCGTGTGGAGCTTCGGTTTGTAAGGAATTTCCTACATCAACTACCCGTTCGATTAATTTTGACTGAGCATCAAATACAGTTACAATATCGCATCCTTGATTTGAAATATATATTTTGCTTTTATTATAGTCAGAAAATTTAACCTCATTTTCATTATTTGGAGCACCATTGTTTATCCAATCTCTTATTGTGAGCAATTCTTCTCGAGTCAGTGGTGGTATATTGAAAGGCATTGTAGGAGAAAGTTTTGGACCTAAATCGTTAAAAGTATTTACTGAAAAAAACAAAAAACTTTGATCTGATCGGTAAGGAATTACTGCCGAATTATTTCGTCCGCCCTCGAATAGAGCGCTCCATGATGATAGATCGAGCCCGACGCAGTCATCGGCACTAATTGAATTATGGCAACCGCTTACGGCACATTTATTCACAATAATCTCCCCAACCTTTTCGGGATAACCTTCGTAAGATGGTCTGCCTTTATTTTTGGAACAAGAATAATTTATCAGGGTTAATACTCCCAGTACGAAAAAAAACAGTTTGTTACGATAGAAAAATATCATGATATACATGTGCTCCCGAATAAAACTACTCAGTACACAAGTATAAAACCATGACCTAAGACATATTTACCCGCACTTAGAACTTCCGCAATTTTTACACTTAATACAGCCCTCCTCATATATTAATCCGTCAGGACTACCACATTCATTGCATTTGTGGTCAACCGCTTTAGTTCCATCCGGTATATATTTTTTCAAAGCTCTTTCTACTCCCGTTTTCCACGTGTTGATGCTTTCGCTATATAAGTTCAAATTTTCTATCAGGTTGACAACATGAGGTAATGGCATTCCGTGGCGCAATACTCCGGAAATTAATTTTGCATAATTCCAGTATTCTTTATTAAACGACCTGGAAAGTCCTTCAATAGTAATCCGATAACCTTCTTTGTCTAAGTATTGAAAATCATAATGTTTTTTTCCGTTGCTCGAATTTTTAATTACCCAACCTTTCTCAACCCATTGAGGAATACTAAATGAATCTTCGGCACGTCCGGTAAATACTTCGTAAGGCTTACCGTTGATAAGACCAACTACCGCAATCCATTTTTCATCATGATTCATAAAGCGTACAATTTCTGCATCGAGCAATTTCGGACGCTTTGGCGGTTTCGATTCAATTATTCCGTTCGATTCGGTTTTATCTTTGGCAACAAGAACACCGGTTCGCGATCCATCCCGGTACACGGTAATCCCTTTTAGTCCTTTACTCCATGCCTCCATATAAATTTGACCAACCAATTCAACGGATACATCGTTTGGAAGGTTGATGGTAGAACTGATTGAATGTGTAGTATATTTTTGAACTGCCGCTTGAAGTTCAATGCGTTTTTGCCAATCTATTTCGGGTGCGGTTGAACCGGCATAGGGGCTTTTAGTAATATCTGTTTCGGAAGTTGTCTCCATCCATAACTTAAGTTTATGATGATAAACCGTAAATTCCTGCCATGAGTCGCCCATCGAATCAACAAAATCAACGCGAACATTTTTATCTTGAGGATTTACTTTTCTTCTACGTTTGTACGACAGCATAAAAACCGGTTCAATTCCCGACGATGATTGCGCCAACATACTAAGTGTTCCTGTAGGAGCTACGGTACTTATAGAAATATTTCTTCTTCCAAAGCGCATCATACGCGAATAAGTTTCGGGTAATTCATGCTTTAACATTTGTACAAACTCTGATGTATTTTCAATTTTAGGATCGAAGTCGGAAAATTTTCCTCTTTCAATTGACATATATATTGAGCTGTCGAATTCGGCTTCACATTTCATTTTCATTATCTTTTCTACTACTTCTATGGCTGCCTGCGAATCGAATTTTAATCCCAAGCCCGCCAAGGTGTCTCCCAATGCAGTAAAGCCCAATCCGGTTCTTCTGCCTTTTTTACCGGCATTGTAAAGCAATTTCCAAGTATTCACTTCATTTTCTTTTATACTATCCGGCTCCGGATCGCTTTGTATTTTTGCCAAAATTTTTTCAATGGCCTCCAATTCTAAATCAACAAGATCGTCCATTAATCGTTGAGCTTCATAAGTAGTTTCGTAAAATTTTTTAAAATTGAATTTTGCTTTTGATGTAAATGGCTTGTCAATAAAATTGAACAGGTTCAAGGCAATAAGTCTGCAACTATCTCCTCCCTGCATCGCAATTTCGGAACAGGGATTAGTTGAAACATTTTTAAATCCCGGATAAACAGAAGATGTAGAGTAATAATGCTGTCTGTCCCAAAATATTAAACCGGGTTCCGCAGTATTGTGCGCACATTTAATAATCGTATCCCACAACTTGCGTGCTTTAACCTCCTTAGTATATTTTGGCTTAGCTGCATCAATAGGCCAACGTAAAGTATAATTAGTATCGGCAGCAACCGCATTCATAAACTCATCGGATAAACGAATAGAAATATTTGCACCGGTAACTTTCGATAAATCCTGTTTAACAGAAATAAACTGCTCAACATCGGGATGAGCAATATCAATTGTTATCATTAATGCTCCTCTTCTTCCGTTTTGAGCTACTTCGCGGGTTGTATTTGAAAATCGTTCCATGAATGATACTGCGCCGGTTGTTGTTCCTGCGGCATTAGAAACAAGCATTCCGGATGGGCGCAATGTAGATATGTCAACCCCAACACCACATCTTCTTTTAAAAAGTTGGGCTAACTGCTGATCGGTATAAAAAATACCACCGTATGAATCATAAATTTCGGGCAACACAATACAATTAGAAAGAGATGCAATGATATAAGGGTTTCCGAGCGATGACATTACACTGCCTTGCGGTATTATGTATCTGAAGTCTTTGAAATAATTAAATATTTTTTTTTCGTCAAGCAATTCTCTTTCCTGTCCATACTTTGATAGAAATTTGAAACTTCCGTTCAAATGCGATTTCGATTTATACTCTTTTTCTTTCGCCCCAAATTGCTTTGCCATTCTCCAATGCATTTCATCGGGTGTACATTCAAGAAAATTTTTATTCTTGTCTTTCATTGCATATTTGTTCATCCAGGTAGAAGCGGCCAATTCGTCGCCTTGAAAATAGGCTGTGCTTTTTTTAAGAACTTCTTCGTAAGTAAACGTTTTAGCGCCTTTCTTAACTGCGTTTCGAGGGATTTCGAGAGTGATCATCGGTAACTATTTTTAGATTTTGTTTGAGAAATTTTTCGGAGCGCAAATTAAAATATGAAATACAATCTTTTAAAGTCGAGCCTTCCGTTTTTTGCACATTCTTTTTAACATTTAACTTTCATCATAGTATTACATGATCAAAATCATATAAATTTTTATCCGAGTTTTTAAAAAAAATATTGCATAGTTATAACGGTAGAAAAAATGTTTACAAATAAATTTGAATTATGATTACGGTCATAGCATTGTGTATAAACTCAAAAGACCTTCATTGCAAAACAAAAAAACTTTATGCATATACTAGCTAATATGTACTCCTACGATGAATACAAAAAACTTGTACTAGCGTGTGCAGAAATGAATACAACAACGGGTAACGAAAAATCGACCGAACGAATAGCAGCTACTAAAATTAACGCTCAACGAATGAAGCGTATTGATAAACAAATACAAATTCGCGAGAAAATAGTTTCGCTCGTTAAAAATAATTGCGTGGATTTAGGATGGATTTTACTTGCAGAATCCTGGTGCGGCGATGGTGCGCAAAATATTCCTATTA
Source organism: Bacteroidia bacterium (assembly GCA_020849195.1). GTDB lineage: Bacteria > Bacteroidota > Bacteroidia > JABDFU01 > JABDFU01 > JABDFU01. The sequence continues at coordinate 184 of JADLGT010000106.1, read as the reverse complement.
TTGCCAAAATAGCAGCTTTATCAGATAAGATTGAATTAAAAATTATTTTACGGGATGAAAATCCGGAGGTAATGGATGCCTATCTCAGCAACGGCTCACGTTCCATACCTAAACTAATTTGCGTTAATTCGAATGAAAAGCAAGAAGTTGGAACATGGGGACCTCGACCTGTAAAAATTCAACA
>JADLGT010000105.1 GCA_020849195.1 Bacteroidia bacterium | reverse complement strand
CGTAAAACGGTGTGGAATTTTAGTAAGAAATAAGTTAACTTTGCTTAGTATGAGGCGAGAGATAATTATATTGTTTTGGGTTGCGTACTTAAGCTTCGGTCTTTTTAGTTCTTGTGCTCAATCTATTGCTACCGGAGCTAATTTTACATATACCATTTGCTCCGATAATACTATACAGGCTTGGGGGCAAAACACTGATGGAGAATTTGGGAATGGAACAACAAAAGACACCAATTCCACTCCGGCGCTTACAGGAGTAAGTAGTATAAAGCAAGTTGTTGCCGGAGCTTACCACTCATTATTTTTAAAAGCCGATAGTACTGTATGGGGATCAGGAGGAAATCCGGTTGGGGCAGTAGGAGATAGCAGCCGTACCGGTAGATTAACACCTGTTCAAGCAAAAGGTATATCGGGTATTGTGCAAATTGCCGCAGGAGGATACTCTTCTTATTTTCTATCCAAAGATAGTACGGTATGGGCGTGTGGCTATAATGGGTATGGTCAATTAGGTGTTGGCAATTGGTCGTTCGACACAATTAAATCTGTCCATTTGGCGCTAACTAAAATTATACAGGTTAAAGCCGGCTACTATCATGTAGTTTTTTTAAAAAACGATGGTACAGTTTGGACTGCAGGTCGCAACGATTATGGTGAATTAGGAAATGGGAATAACAGCGATAAAAATACACCGGTACAAGTTAGTGGTCTTTCTAACATTATAAAAATTCAATGCGGGGGACGACATATACTATTTTTAAAAAGCGATAGTACAGTTTGGGCATGTGGTTTAAATAGTGATGGCCAGCTTGGCGATGGGACAAATACAAATAGCAATGTTCCCGTTCGGGTACTTGGACTTACGGGTGTAAAAGAAATGGCAGCCGATTATTACTCTTCTTTTTTTCTGAAAGCCGACGGTACGGTTTGGGCTACGGGCGACAACATTTATGGTCAACTTGGTATTGGTACAACGCGTGATACAAACAGGGTGGTACAAATACCTACCCTAAGTGGAGTTGTATCAATTTCGGGTGGAAATTATCATGCAGCCTTTGTAAAAAATGACCACACTATATGGGCAACAGGGCGTAATAGATATGGGCAATTAGGCGATGGTACATCTGTAGATCGCTCGACCCCTGTACAAATAACACCTGCCTGCCAAATTCTGCTACCAATTGAATTACTATCGTTTAATGCTTATAAAGAACACAACAGAGTGCGTTTAGCCTGGAGTACGGCAAGTGAAACAAACAATAGTTATTTTACCATTGAAAAATTGTTAAACGGAATTGATTGGGAACCCATAGGAGTTGTGGCAGGCGCCGGAAATTCAACGCAAACAATAAACTACGAAAGTTTTGATGAGAGTCCTGTGCCCGGTATTCAATATTACAAATTAAAGCAAACCGATTTCGACGGTAAATACCAATACTCGAAGCCCATTGCCATAAATTATAATCAGAATTTCAGTTTTAGTATTTACCCCAATCCGGCTACTATAAATTCGGGATCGCCAATATACCTGAACCTCAGTTCTTCGAATAGTACAAATAAATCTATTGTTGTGGTTGTTTATGATGCCTTGGGGCGAGAAGCTGTTTCAAAAATAATTATTGAAGAAAAAAATAATACCGGAACAATCATTGCCATCGACCCTTCCAACACATTGCTTCCAGGTACGTATATTGTTACCGCCACTTCCGACAATTCTATCTACAGAGAAAAATTGGTGATTACTACAAACGGAAACTAACAGGCCGGTTTTTTTACAATTGCATTTACTCAATCTATGTTAAATTGTGTGTATAATTTTCTCACAGGCCTCCTCCAACATCCGGTAAACATTTTCAAAACCACTTTCGCCACCGTAATAGGGATCGGGTACATTCTTGTTTTTTCCGGGATAAATAGTATTTAAAATCAGTTCTACTTTATTTTTATCATGGTTGCTTCTTGCTAAAGAAATTACATCGCGATAGTTGCTTTGGTCCATAACATAAATATAATCGAAACAATTAAAATCACTTACTGTAAATTGGCGCCCTCGCAGCATACTAATATCAATACCATATTCTTTTGCTTTTTTTACTGATCGGGGGTCGGGCATTTCGCCTACATGGTATCCTGCCGTACCGGCCGAATCTACTTCAATGCTTAGTTTATTTTGTTCGGCTTTGTGGCGTAAAATACCTTCGGCCAAAGGCGATCGACAAATATTTCCAAGGCATACCATTAATACTTTAGTCATTTTTATACTTTATTTTTCACGAAGATAAAAATTGTATTTGTCGTTTCAATTGTTACTTTTAGGGTCTTAAAAAATAAAAAATTATGCAAGCAAAAGTAAGTATTATTATGGGCAGCACGTCCGATATGCCGGTTATGCAAGAGGCTGCAAAAATCCTCGATCAGTTTAAAATACCGTTCGAAATAAATGCTTTGTCGGCACATCGCGTTCCCGAACAGGTGGTTGATTTTGCTAAAGGCGCACACAAACGCGGCATACGTGTAATTATTGCCGGTGCAGGCGGGGCAGCTCATTTACCCGGTGTTGTAGCAGCATTAACCCCAACTCCCGTTATTGGAGTTCCATGCCGTTCAACTATTTCGCTCGATGGATGGGATTATCTATTGTCAATAGTACAAATGCCTCCGGGCATACCCGTAGCTACCGTGGGAGTAGATGGCGGACAGAATGCAGGCATACTTGCTGTACAAATACTTGCGGCCGGCGACGAAAAATTACTTTCGCAGGTAAGTGAATTTAAAGAGAACCTCAAGAAAAAAATTCTCAAAGCCAATGACGATTTGAAGCAGCATAAGTTTGAACATAGGGTGGGATAATAATTGTTTAACTAATTTTTTCCTCCTGCTTTGTGAAATTTTGTTTTCGTTTACTTTCAACTACTTTATTGTTTTTTACTGAGCTGCATGCTGCCCAGTTTTGCTATCCCGTAGGGGCACAACAAGGTGCTATGGGAGGGGCTTCGGTAATGTTTTCCGATGTATGGTCAGCATTTAATAATCAGGCAGGACTTGCGTATATAAAAACTATTTCAGCAGGCGCAAATTACGAAAATCGTTTTTTACTTCCCGAGTTGAGTTTGCGATCGCTTGCATTAGTTTTACCTTTCAAAGGAACTACATTCGGATTGTCGGCAAGCTCTTTTGGTTATCGCCTGTATTCCGAAAATAAATATGGCTTAGCCATAGCTAAAACCTTTAGCGATAAAATTTCGGCGGGAATTCAACTCGACTATCTTAATCTGCACATTGCAGAAAGCTATGCTAATAAAAATGTTATGACCGCTGAAATAGGAATGTTGGCTAAGCCCTTAAAAAATCTGATAATATCAGCTCATGTATTTAACCCCGTTCGCAGCAAACT
>JADLGT010000104.1 GCA_020849195.1 Bacteroidia bacterium | reverse complement strand
GAGTATTTGTTTTTTTAAACGACATTTCCTTTGACGATACAGATACGGTACTACAGTTAGATTTAAAATAATATACCTGGAAAGGGAATCGAAACACGGAACATTCCCGTTTTTCGTTTTCCGTTTCACATTTATTTTTTCAACCGGTTTTCTTGTCATAAGAAAATAGCTTAACCGATAGTTATGGTAATAGATACCCACGTACATTTTTGGAAATATAATAAGCAAAGAGATGCCTGGATGGAGGATATGAAAGTGCTGCAGCAGAATTACCTGCCGGAAAATTTAACGCAGATATTATCGAGAAACAGGGTTGACGGATGTGTAGCGGTACAGGCCGATCAGTCAGAACTGGAAACACATTTCCTGGTTGAGCTGGCAAAAACACATTCTGTTATAAAAGGAGTTGTAGGCTGGATAGATTTGCAGAATGAAAATATTGAAGAAAGGCTTTCTTATTTCTCCCAATACCCGGTTATAAAAGGATGGCGGCATGTAGTACAGGGCGAACCGCTGGATTTTTTACGAAGAAAAAATTTTAAAAAAGGCATTAGTCATTTACAACAATATGGCTACACTTATGATATTTTGATTTATCATTACCAGTTGCCGCCGGCAGTGGAATTTGCATCTTCTTTTCCTGAACAAAAATTTATTATTGATCATTGTGCAAAACCGGATATAAAAAACAAAGATATTCATGAATGGAAGCGGTTGATGCAGAGAATGGCAAAACTGCCCAATGTAAGTTGTAAATTATCCGGCCTGTTTACAGAAGCTGCATGGAAAGAATGGAGCCCTGCCGATTTTTATCCTTATCTCGATGTTGTATTTGAATCATTCGGCACGGATCGTTTATTATTTGGCAGCGACTGGCCGGTGATACTGGTTTCAGGCATGTATGTGCAATGGAAAAGCCTGCTGGAAAAATATATGGAAAATTATAAAGAGGAAGAAAGGCAAAAGGTATTTGGAGATAATGCGATTCAGTTCTACAATCTTTGATATGGATTAAAGATTTAGAATGCAATAGATTCTTCGGGGAGCCTTGTAGAAAAACAGAGGTGGATAGCATCAGCGCAGCCATCCTGTGTCCTCTGTGTAAAACTTTGTGCCCTCTATGGTAAAGAAAAAAACCACAATAAATCAATTTTAGATTCTACTTCCCGCATGGGTTTGGTTAATAAGCATCATTGAATTCAAATTTTTCTATTCGTAGGCCTGTGATGAGTAAATATCCATCGGACAGAGCTTTCTCTAGCCCAGAAGTTCTGTGTTACGCCAGTCGGGCGGAAGCCGATGGCTTATACATCGCCCCTTGCTATTGTCGATGCACCTGTTGGTAGCCGTTTTTCGTCCTATGAGCATAAACAAGTTTAATGACACACATCAAAACTTACCTCATTACTTGTTGATCGTTCACAATTAATCCAATATTCCGCTTTTCTATGCCCTCCTGTACATTTAGCTTCTTCATCTTCTGCAAATACGAAGTATCCGTTTTTACCTTTATGAATAGTAACTGATTTTGTTTCATTTGAAGCCATAAACCCGTAGTTCTGCAAGCTCTCACAACTAACAGTTATACTTGGGTTCACTTCAATAAAATACATTATAAGGTTTTTTGAACAGTTATTTTTAAAGTGCACAGTCAAATCTTTATTGCAACCTTGTGCTGGTTGCGTTGGTGTAGTCTTTGGATTATCATCCCACTCGGGAAACCATCCATGAATTCCATCGCAACTCGAAAGGAAAATTATGGAATACAACAAGATTTTTTTCATAATAATTGTATGTTTTAATAAGCTCCAAAATCAATTGTAGAATTATCCTTGTTATTTTTAACTGTTGCACTTAAATTACCTGATGCGTTAATATATAGTTCTAAGGAGTTATCTCGAATGTAAACATCACTAATTTTAAGGTTGCTAAATTCTCCATGTATAGAAATAAAATCATTCTTAATATTAAATGATTTAAGGATGTCAATAGCCTCTTTTAATTTATTTGTTGCTTCATATTTCCCACTGTCCTCAACAAATTTCTCTATTTTGTTATTTACAAGCCACCCTGCAACATTCAATAATTCGTTTTTTGAATCAGGAGTAAATTCTACGTCTTTTAGAAAAAACACTTTTGTAGATGAGTCGAATTTTGGAATTGTAGTAAAATAAAAGTAGCCTTTGTTGCTTCTTTTCTTCAACAATTCTAATGAAATAGCAAGTTTTTCATTTGATGGATAAATTTTAACTTCCCCTATTGTAAAGCCATATTTATTATATTTTGATTGGATTAAAGCATTTAGATTATTTTGGATTTGCATTGCAATTAAATTGTAGCTAACTATTCCGTTTACTGTTATTGAAGATATTGTATTTGTATCTACAGTGTTATTTTTATAAGTAGGATGAATGTCAATTAATGGAGTGCTGTCAGAATAAATTATAGACGGCGATAAATAAACCCCCGTTTTAACGGTCAAAGTATTATTTATATAATTCGTTTCGCCAGCTATTGAAGCTATAAATGCTTTGTGAATATTGGGAGCAAAAAAGAGATTTTTTTGTATCTGAAATGGGCCATTAGTTTTTTGAAGCAATGAGATTATTCTTTCTTTGAGGCTAGCTTTGCTATTTTGTTTATTTAAAAAATTAGTAGTTTCATCATTTACTTT
>JADLGT010000103.1 GCA_020849195.1 Bacteroidia bacterium | reverse complement strand
CAATCAATATTGGTATAATGCCGATCGGATAGCTGTTTGGATCAATGTAATTGGGACATTACAGATATCACATCGGTATTAGTAGTCAAAGTATTATGCAATCACTACTTGTTCCGCATTAATTAGCGCTTCCCCTTTAAAGCGCAGAATCAATTGGGCAACTGTAAGTACATCTTTTTGGCAATAGGTAACTATCCGTTCTAAATTTTTTTCCTCGTAGTAAACGCGGGCAACATCGCTGCCGTCAATATCGTCTTTGGGTGTAGGAATATTAAAGACATAGGCCAATAGACTGAGCGATGTGAAATTTTTATAGTCGCCGAATTTCCAAAGTTCCATGGTATCAAGCAAAGTTACCTCCCATGGCCTTTTGCCGGCAATGTTGAGTATTTGCGGAAGTGGAACCTTATTTATCAGCATGCGACGCGCAATAAACGGATAGTCAAATTCTTTTCCATTGTGAGCGCAAAGCAAACTTTCTTTTTTGTTGTAATGTTTGTTGAGCAATAATGCAAAGTCTTCTAAAATTATTTTCTCGTCATCGCCCGCAAACGATTTTAAACGAAATGTTTTACCCGTCATATAACCTACGGAAATACAAATGACTTTTGCGAACTCTGCGTAAATGCCCGCTTTTTTATATTGATTTTCGGGCGTATCGTTAGTTTGAAATCTGAATTTATTATCCCACAATTTGCGTGCAGCTTCACCTAACCCCGAATAGTTGTAGCAAATAGGAACTGTTTCAATATCAAGAAAAAGTATGTCTTCGGTTTTTATATTTTCAAGCATGTCGTTATTTATTTTATCATAACCCCTCTTTTATTGATAAGGGGAATTGTGCTAAAGTTAGTTTCGTTGATGCTTTCGGCAAGAAAAATATATTTTTTATCGTACATCACTTTGTTGATATAAAAACTTACCCAAAATTCATTATTAATACCAAATACTGTTTCCATTATAGGTTCAATTTTTGCATATTGTTTTGGCGGTATTGTGTCGAGGAAATGACGGAGGGTAGATGTTTTCCGACCTTCGCCTTGCAAAAGGCCGTAACCGGTAGAGGTTACTAAAACTCCTTCAATGGCTACGTCTTTCAAATTGAGCATATACACATTCCACACCACTTCGTTTTTTTCGTTTTGCTCTTTTACCACAGCCACAGCTATATCGGTTACTTCAGGCGGATGTATGTCCTTTTTCATTGGAGTTAAAAATTTTACTTGATTTATTTGCCAAATTCAACGTATTCAAATTTGTACAGAAAAAATAGAATGATTATTGCCGAACTAAAAATTGTTAATAGGCCTCCAATGCTTTATCTATATAAATAAAAAGATCTTTCGGATGGTCGTTTTGTTTTTCTTTATCGCGTTTATGTCCAAGTCGAACAACAACCATATTTTTATCGGGAATTGTAATGATGTATTGCCCAAGTATGCCTCGGCAATAAGGCATGTGATGACCTTTGTAATCCACTATCCACCACTGATAACCGTAAGATGTATTTGTCTTACCACTCTCATCTAACAATGGCGCAGGTTCCGTAGCTTGCTTTACGTAATCTGCCGGAACCAACTGGTTATTGTTCCATTTTCCGTTATGCAAATACAGTAATCCGAAGCGTGAAAAATCGCGGGCATTCGAGTTGAAGCAGCAATACGCTTTTTCCATTCCTCCATCATGGTCGAGGCTCCAGTAGGCTGCATTTTTAGCACCCATGGGTTGCCACAAGCGCTCGCTCATGTATTCACTTAGTTTTTTTCCGGTGGCTTTTTCAAGGATCATTCCAAGCAGCTCCGTATTGCCGCTTAGGTATTTAAATTGTTTACCGGGGTCTTCGGTTACCTTGTATTGAAGCGTAAGTTTTTTGATGTTTGTGCCGTAATATGCTGCGGCAGGATATGCAAATGGGTTGACATAATCTTCATCGAAATTAATTCCCGAACTCATTGTAAGCAGATGACGAATGGTTAATTTTGAATTGTCGCCAATTTTAAACTCGGGCAAAAAATCTCCCACCGCATCATCTAATGTTTTAATGTATCCGTCTTGCAGAGCACATCCAACAAGTATTCCAACGAAACTTTTCGCCATTGAGAATGAATTGGAAAAAGAATTTTGAGTATAACCTTCCCAGTATTGTTCATAACATACAGAGTCGTTTTTAATTATTAAGTACGCAACTGTTCCGTAGGGTTCGAAGGCTTTGGTATCGATATTTTTTAGATTATAATCCTTCGCATTAGGGATTGGTTGATAGTGGGCAGTTTTTATTTCGCGGTTGCTGAAAATTTTATACTCGTCAATATCCGGACCACTGCGTCCTTTAAAATAGGTGTTTGCTATACCCTTGTATAGGTATGTTTTGCCCGACACAAGTATGCCCAAATTAATAACAGCAAGGACAATAACAATCCATTTGAGTATATTTCTACCCGTTTTCATGTACACTATTTTCTGAAACAAATTTTGCATCGAACAATGCAATAAAATATTTTTTTAGTTTGTCTTTTACTTCTTCAACATCTATTTTACGGTCCAGCTCTTTATCCAACGAAGTTACAGCCTTATCGGTAATACCGCAGGGAATAATATTGTTAAAATAGTTAAGGTTGCAGTTGATGTTCAACGCAAAGCCATGCATGGTAACCCAGCGGCTGCACCGAACTCCCATCGCACATATTTTACGTGCTTTCGCAGGATTTGTTTCATCTATCCACACGCCTGTTTGCCCTTTTATTCTCCCCGATTTAATTCCATATTCCGAAAGTGTGAGCATAACTACTTCTTCAAGCAAGCGCAGGTATTTATGTATGTCGGTAAAAAAATTGTCGAGATCGAGTATGGGATATCCTACAATTTGCCCGGGACCATGGTAAGTAATGTCGCCGCCGCGATTTATT
>JADLGT010000102.1 GCA_020849195.1 Bacteroidia bacterium | reverse complement strand
GCACCGCTTGTCCTACGCCGGTGGCCTCACCAACTGTAACAACAACATATACCCTTACTGTTACCGCAAATGGTTGCTCTACAACTGACACTGTAACCGTATTTGTTGAGTTTCCGTGCGGAGACTTATTTGTTCCGAAAGCCTTCTCGCCCAACAACGACGGACAGAATGATGTCTTATTTATATATGGCAATTGCATCAAGGATCTTGAATTTGCTATTTACGATCGCTGGGGTGAAAAGGTATTTTATACCACAAATCCCGCAACAGGATGGGATGGATCATTCAGAGGTGAAAAAATGGATGCGGCGGTTTTTGTTTATTACCTGAAGGCGAATGTTGACGGGATAGAGGTAAGCAAACACGGAAACATTACACTGGTAAAGTGATTAATTATTTAATACTTAAATAAATCTACAAGCAGAAAATGAAAAAAGTCAGATCTCTTTTTGCCGTCTTCGCCCTTTTAACGCTTGCCTCTAGCGGCCTACATTCACAAACAACTTTCAGGATGAGTTACGATGCCGCCAGTTTTGACATTGCAGGAGGTATGGTTGAGAACCCCGCCGGCGATTTTGTATTTACAGGGCTAAATTCAACTTTCTTTCCGTTTTTTGGTAACACCATAAAGGTAGATAATACCGGAAATATTATTTGGGCAAAATCTTATACAGGTGGTGTTGCAACCAATTTTTCCGACATTAAAAATGTAAGCAGTGGCGGATATATTATTACGGGTTCATCTTCTAGTGGCGGAGCCGTTTTGGTTCGTATTGATGATAATGGAAATGTTTTATGGGCCAAACGATATCAATTGCCTAACCTGTCGTCAGGAAAAACATCCAATGAGTTTGGCAATGCTGTAATAGAAACTTCTGATGGCGGATTCCTTGTAGGTGGAGGTGTAGATTATTTCTGGGACGGCGTAAGCGCTTCCACGGTAGATACATCAAGCGCTATGGGATTTAAAGTGGATGTTAATGGCAATCTGTTATGGAACAAAGTATGGACCATTCCGACCGCAAATCCGGATGAACACTATATTAACGATGTTGCTGAATCGTCCGACGGATATTTTTTTGCCGGACAATCATCAGAAGGAAGCGGTACTATGAACAGTAATGGAGATTATCCAAGCAATTCGCTCCTTATTAAAACTACAAAGACTGGAGCACTAACATATATGAGACGTTGGGGAACAGGAGACTCCAAGTTTCAGAATATTAACTCGGCTATATGTTTGGCAAACGGCAATATACTTTTAGGTGGAAACGACGACTTCAATTCATTCCTTGTAACACTTAACGGAACCGGTTCTTCCCCATCAACAACAGGATTAACAAGAAAAATTAACGGTTCGGTTTTCCCCCCCCGCACACTAATCATTCAGGATATAATGGAAAACGCAGACGGCAATTATTCTGTTATTGGAATGCAGATTGAGCCATTATCGGTTGCCTTTTACACAGCCATATATAAAATAAACAAAAGCACAGGCGCACTGATATTTGGAAGAGGTTACTCCCCGATTGGCTTGTCATCTATTATGCCGGAAGGAGGACTGGCAGCCGACCAGGGCTATTATATGGTAATGACAGATCAGCAATCAACAGGATTTAATTATAATATTATCCGTACCGATCCAACGGGGCAATTAGGTGTTCCTGCCGGATGCGGATCAACAAACCTCACACCGGGCACAGGTTCATACAGCCCGACTTTCTCAACACCGGGCTTTTCTGAATTTAGCTTAGCCATCGAATCAACATTCACTCCTGTAGTTAACAATCTTTCGCCAACTAAAATTCAGCATTGTCAGGTAATTGCTTGTGCTCCCCCGCCTGCTCCTGCAACTGTATCAGCAAGTTTGGGTACTATATGTGCCGGACAATCATCGTCTCTCTCTATCAGCAATCCTGATGCAGGTGTTACCTACCAGGTTTTTACTTCATCAACCGGCGGCACTTCAGTAGGTACATTACCATTAACTGTAAGTCCCGGAACAAGTACAACATATTATATAGAATCATCATTAGTATCCAACCCGGTTTGTGTTAGCACTACACGAACCCCTGTAACAGTTAATGTAACCCCGCTTCCTTCTGCGTCTGCATCATCTAACAGTACCTGTTTGGGTGGAACACTTTTGCTCACCGCTACCGGAGGAGGTAACTATTCGTGGGCGGGCCCCAATGGTTTTACAAGTACATCGCAAAATCCAAGTGTTGTAAATGCAACTGCTGCCGCATCGGGAACATATACAGTTTCAGTTACTGTTTCAGGATGTACTGCAACATCAACAGTAAATGTTTCCATAAATCCGAGCTTAACGGCAGCAGCCGGCAGCAACGGGCCGGTGTGCGACGGAGCCGCATTAAATTTAACTTCCTCCGGCGGTACAAGCTATTCATGGACGGGACCAAACGCATATAGTAGCAACTCACAAAATCCGGTAATTGGAACCGTTTCTTCTGTAGTTGCCGGAACTTATACCGTTACCGTTACTTCGGGCACCTGTTCGGCAACCAGTACAGTTGCAGTAAGTGTTACGCCATTGCCGGTTGCTGTTGCAGGCGGCAACAATCCTGTTTGCGAGGGTTCTACTTTAAATTTAACTTCCTCCGGCGGTACGACTTATTCGTGGACGGGACCGAACGGATTTACTAGCAACGTACAAAATCCCATACTGAGTGCAGCTACACCTGCTGCCGCAGGAGTATATACTGTTACTGTAACCGAGTCGGGATGTTCGGCCACAAGCACAACAAGCATTAGCATAACACCGTCCCCTGCTGCATCGGCTTCAGTTAACGCAAGCAATGTTTGCGAAGGTTCTGTAATCAGCCTGAGTGCCTCCGGCGGTACAACTTATTCATGGACGGGACCAAACGGGTTCAATAGCAGCCTTCAAAATCCAACAGTTTCAGACGCTACACCTTCCGCAGCGGGAACTTATACGGTTATCGTAACTTCTTCAGGCTGTTCAGCAACCTCCACTGTTTCAGTTGCGCTTACAAATGCTCCTCCCGCAGCGGCCGGAAGTTCGGGAATGGTTTGCGTTGGTACAACACTTAACTTAAACGCAAGCGGTGGAACAGGCTATTCATGGGCCGGACCGAATGGTTTTACAAGCACAACTCAAAACCCAACGATCACCGGAATATCAGCTTTAGGTTCCGGAACATACACAGTAACCGTAACCGGTTCTTCCGGTTGTACCGCAACATCAGCAGTTGCAGTATCAGTATTAAATGCCCCAACAGCGACAATTGCAGGTAACACATCAGTTTGTGCGGGCAATGCCGTTACCCTGACTGCTTCCGGCGGAGGCACTTATTCATGGAGCAATGGAAGTAGCACTTCAGTTATTTCTGTAAGTCCGTCAACTCCCACTCTTTACTGGGTTTTAGTTAGTATAGGTAGTTGTACCGACAGCACAGGTATTTTGATTTCTGTTGACTCGATCCCGACTATTACCACAGCTTCCAATGGTCCGGTATGTGAAGGCGGCACATTAAACCTAACTGCATCGGCCGGCACATCGTACAGTTGGATGGGTCCCGGCGGGTACACAAGCAATTTGCAGAACCCATCCATTACACCAACCGCCCCTGGTACGTCCGGAGTATATACTGTTACCGTAACCGGAGCCAATAGTTGCACCACAACAGGAACTGTTGCCATAACAATAAATTCTTTGCCGGTGGTAAGTATAGCCGGCACAACAAACATTTGCAGCGGAAGCGCAACCACACTAACCGCTTCAGGCGCAAATACCTATTCATGGAATACGGGGAATACATTACCCTCCATATCGGTTTCGCCAACCTCCGCTACCGGATATACAGTAACCGGAACAGATGCGAACGGATGCTCTTCAACCCAAACCCTTTTGGTAAATGTTACTACTCCCCCCGTCGCAACTATTACGGGTAATTTGCCAATATGTGCGGGGCAAACACTAATACTAACTGCTTCCGGCGGATCTCCTTATTTGTGGAGCAATGGTCAAACAACTCAAAGCATTACCGTCAGTCCCACAGCTTCAACACAATACAATGTAATAGTAGGGTCCGGATGTACGGATACTGCAAGTATAACCGTAACTGTTAATCCGTTACCAACGCTTGTTACCAGCGGAGATATTACTATCATCAGAGGAACCAACACTACTCTTACAGCCGGCGGTGGCACAACTTATTCATGGACACCATCAACAGGTTTAAGCTGCGACACCTGCGCCACACCTGTTGCAACACCAACAGAAACAACAACCTATTGCGTTGAAGCGAGAAATGCAGGGGGGTGTGTGAGCAATGCCTGTATGACGGTTACAGTTGATATACTTTGTGGAGAACTGTTTGTACCAAAAGCCTTTTCACCTAATAATGACGGGCAAAATGAAATTGAATACGTTATGGGCAATTGTATTACAGATCTTGAATTTGCCATATTTGACCGCTGGGGCGAAAAAGTATTCACAACAAACGACATAACAATTGGATGGGACGGAACTTATCATGGAGAAAAGTTGGATGCCGCAGTTTTTGTGTATTACTTAAAAGCTAAAGTAAAAGGTGTTGAGGTAAATAAGCATGGTAATATCACACTAGTCAAGTAATTAAAAAAACGATAAGAAAATCAAAATTAAAAAAGAGTTCAACAATCTATTTAACCTTAACTGATTTAAAACGAAACACCCATGATACCTATGGTATCACAAACACAAATGAATATCATGGGTGTACCCTGTCTGCCGACAGGCAGGCATCTGACAATTAAAAATTTAAAAACATATACGGATGAAAACAAAAGAAACTATCAGTACAAATAATAATGGTCGCACATTAGTTCTTAATGTAGGCATTTGTATTCTATTCAGCTCCACTGTATTTGCACAGGACATCCATTTTTCGCAGTTTGACGAAACCCCTTTGCAGTTGAACCCTGCAAATGCTGCGGTACACCACGATGTACGTGTTATAACAAATTATAGGAACCAGTGGCAGGCTGTGGGTTCGCCATATAAAACTTTTGCCGCTTCAACAGAATTCAGATTGTTGAAGGACAAAAAAAACCACCTTGGTTTAGGCATTGATTTTTTTAACGATAAAGCTGGAGATGCACAAATGGCGTCAACACAGGCCAATGTTTCTCTTTCAGGAATTGTTCCTATTTCGATGAAAAGCCTTCTGTCCGGTGGACTGATGTGCGGCTATGGACAACGGAGTATGAAGTTCGAAAACCTTACCTGGGGCAATCAATATAATGGAATGTCGTATGATGCCAACCTGGCAACCGGCGAGCCCGGCACCGGAACAAGTTTTTCATTTCTCGACCTTGGAGCGGGTGTTCAATATAGTTACGGTACAGATGAAATGTACATCTCGGCCAATAACGCCAGAAAAATAAATATTGGATTTTCGGTATTTCACCCGCACGAGCCGGTGTACTCATACTATGGAAATAATTCACAACATCTGCATATGAAAATGGTCTTCCACGGCGATGCTGCACTGGGACTTAAGAACACCCCGCTTATCCTGAAACCTTCCTATATTATTTTTATGCAAGGAGGAGTAAGAGAAATAACACCGGGCTTAGCCATTCAATATGTTCTGCGAGAAGGATCGGTTTATACAAATAATAAAAACCCTGCAGCTTTTTCACTTGGCGGCTTTTACCGTACAATGGACGCATTCATAGCTACTGCCAAATTTGAGTTTTCAAACTACGCAATCGGCTTTAGTTATGATGTAAATCTTTCTAAATTAAGAACCATTACTTCCACCCGTGGAGGTTTCGAAATATCATTACGATATATTTCTCCGGGCGCGTTCGGAAAATCCAGGGCTAGAATCTAACACAACCGTATTGTGAAAAAAATATTTTTTGTTTACGCCGCGCTTTGTTGGTTCAACATCACAGCACAAAAGAACGACAGTATAAAAATTGTCATTACAAACATCGGAAAAGAGATCAACTCGCCTTACGATGAGTACGCACCGATTATCTCTGCCGATGGCAGCATAATGATATTTACTTCACGAAGACCATTTTCTGAAAAAGAAATAAAAAAGGAAAAGGAAGGAAAGGAAAATGTTTATTCATCAGCGTACAAAAATAATAAATGGCAAACCGCAAATTCACTTTCTACATCTATAAACCAACCCAACCGCTTTAATTCTGCCATTGCAATATCCAACGATGGGCAACACCTGCTTCTTTACAGAGATGATGCAAATGCCAACGGAGATATATGGGAGTCTTTCTTAAAAGGAACAGATTGGTCGGCTCCTGTTAAAATGCCCGAACCTGTAAATTCTCCTAAGCACGAGTCCTCTGCAAGTATTTCTCCCGATGGGAACACCATTTATTTTGTGAGCGAGCGAGAAGGAGGCCTCGGTGGAAGAGATATTTGGTATTGCACAAAAGATAAAAAATCCGGAGGCTGGCAGAAGGCACAGAACATAGGCGCAGAAATAAACACCAAAGGTAATGAGGAAGGTGTATTTATTCACCCCGACGGAAAAACATTGTATTTCAGTTCGACAGGGCACGGAGGGATAGGACAATATGATATTTTTAAAAGCGTTTTTGAAAATGGAAGATGGGGCAAACCGCTAAATCTTGGGGAACCAATTACTACTCCCGAAAATGATCTGTTCTTTGTAATGGCGGCTAATGGAAAAATAGCCTATTACTCTTCTTCATTTCATAAAGACAATGCCGGAAAAAAAGATATTTATGAAATTACTTTTATTCCACAAAAAAAAATAAAAGCCAAAGGTCCCTCTCTTACTCTGCTTAAAGGAACAGTAACCGATTCGCTTACCGGCAAACCACTAGAGGCACGTATCGAGATAGCCGACAATCAAAAAAATGAACGGGTATCAGAAATTAAATCCAATGCTGCTACCGGAAATTATTTAGTGTCATTGCCTTCAGGAAAAAATTACAATATTACGGTGAATGCTGACGGATATTTATTTTATTCGACAAATATAAACATAACAGATACTGCCGCTTATAAAGAAATTGTACGCAACATTAAACTGAACAAAATAGAAGTTGGAAACAAAGTAATTTTAAATAATATTTTTTTCGACTATGACAAAGCATCGCTTCGTCCGGAATCCTATATAGAATTAAGTAACCTATATAATCTGATGAGCGCAAATCCAAAACTTAGAATAGAGATTTCCGGCCACACCGACAATAAAGGTAGCGCTTCTTACAACAAAAATCTTTCTGGAAGCCGCGCACAGTCCGTTGTTTCTTACCTGATCAGCAAAGGCGTTGAGGTTGACCGCTTAAACTTTGCAGGCTATGGTTTTCAATTCCCGATTGCGACAAACGACACCGATGAAGGCCGGCAGCTTAATCGCCGAGTAGAATTCAAAGTGTTAAGTAAATAATCTATTCATAGCGTAATACAATACTTCCGTTGTCTGAATTCCTCGGCTATTTCACTCATCAATTTAATTTCTCCTTTAAGTCTGTGCAAATTGTAGGACAATTCTGTGCTACATCCCAATTATTTAATTTTTTAATGTTATTTTGTATAAGAGAAGAATTATGCAAAACATTTTTTGTTCTTAAATCAATGCGCAAAAGCATATACGCATTAATACTATTTATTTTAATTACGCTCTTTAATTACGCACAAAGGAGCGCCGAAATGAACCGCCTGTTACAGGAGGTAAAAAACGCATCCTATTATGATTCGGTTAAACTTCATAAAGCAGGGGGTGTAGCACTGCAAGAAGCGAAAGGCACATCAGACATCTCTGCATTGGCAGAGATTCATTTGTATTACGGGAACTACTTTTATTACACCCGGAATATAAATAAAGCAAAGCGTTTTTATGATTTATCTCTAAATGAATCAACTGTTTCGAAAGACGCCCATTTAAAAATTATCGCTCAGGCACGCCTTGCGTATTTGGAATTTCAAAAAGGGAACCATATACTTTCGGAAAAAACAATTTACGAATTGTTGGAGAATGCAAAAAAACTGAACGATTATGATAATGTGGCGGAATTATTGAATGTTTTAGGAGTTATGAGCGAAGAAAAAAATGATGTTCAAGGCTCCGCAAAATTCTATATCGAAGGGTTAACATACGCAGATAGCCATAAATTAAAATACTATCCCGCTGTTTTCAGAAATAATCTCGGATTAATAAAATTAAGTACAGACCAGCTAAAAGAGGCCATAGCCGACTTTAACAACGGATTGATAGTTGCCGAAAAGGAGAACAGCAAGCGGCTTGCGAGCCACATTCAAATGAATTTGTGTTTGGCTTATGTATTAGATAAAAGACCCGAAGAGGCAAATCTGCTTTTCCCCAAGGTACTCGAATATTCGAAAGAAAATAATCTTCCTGAAGAACTCGGGAGTAATTACTCAACCATGGCTTCGGCTTTTAAACAGTCCGGACAGGAAAAAACAGCAATTGCATATTATGATTCAGCAATTTCCATTTTTCAAAAAAATAAATTAAAAGATAAACTATCCAGCGTTCTGACCGGGAAAGCTAATTTATATGTAAAAATGAAACGAATTGACGAAGCCGGCCTACTGGTAAAAGAAGCTAAGGAAATAGCATTACAAACCAATAACCTGAATATTCTTTCACGCTGCCACTTTATTGATTACAAGATTTATTTGATAAAAAAAAATTATAAAGACGCTTTGTTACATTATGTGAACTATTCGACTTTAAATGACAGTGCCGAAAAAAAAATGAATAATAAGATAATTGAAGAACTTCAGTTCAACTTCACTGTGCAGCAAAAAGAAGCTGAACTTGAAAAAGAAAAATCAAGGTCAATGCTGCTCGAGCAAAGCAACCGGCAGGAAAGATTCATGAAACAAGTTTCCATCGCTATCGCCGTTATCGTACTTATTTTGATTGCGACATTGTTTTACCTTGGTTATTCAAGAAATATACGGAAAAAACAAGCGCAGTTCAGCCGACAGTTGATACAGAATATTGAGGAAGAAAGGCAACGGATTTCAATGGACCTGCACGACGACATCGGACAGTCGCTTTCCATTATAAAATCTAAACTTATTAACACCAATCATAATGGTTCGACAGGCACAGCGCATGAATTGGAAAATGACCTTGGAAAAGTAATTGAAAAGACACGTGAAATATCGAAAAACCTGTTCCCGTCGAACCTCGAAAAAATTGGTTTAACAAGGCTCGCTGCGATGTTAATGGAAAACACCCAATCAATAACCGGTTTAGAATGTAGTTTTGAAATAACAGAAAATGTAAAGTATTTGCCCCTCGCTGTTCAAACACACCTATTCCGGATTATACAGGAGTGCACGAATAATACCATTAAACATTCCGGCGCATCCGGCCTTAAACTCTCAATTACAGAAAAAAACAATGAGTTCTTCCTCCTGTACCAGGACAACGGAAAAGGATTACAGCTAAAAACAAATAACCGCGGCATAGGGCTGGAATCGATACAAGAAAGGGCGAGGATAATTAATGGTTCTGTTGATATAGGAGAAAAATCAGAAAAAGGATTCCTGTTAACACTTCGTTTCAAAATGACTAAAGAATATACTATTGCTTGAAACGAACATTATTGTAAAGAAGAAAGACAAACGGAAATTGACCGTAAACACCCTGCTCCCGTACCATTACCGGCATAAACTTCCATTTGTACGCTAAAATTAATATCATTGTCGGATGAAATTATTAATAGCCGACGATCATCCTGTATTCAGGAAAGGACTGATGGAGATACTGAAAAGTTATTTTACCGATCTGCAGATAATAGAATGTGAAAATGGAACGGAAGCAGTCGCCAAAATAAAATCAGAGAAGCCCGAAATATCAATCCTCGATATAAACATGCCGGAATTAAACGGCATTGAAGTGTCAAACAGGGTACTGAACGAAAATCTTCCGACAAAAGTGATCATTTTAACAATGTATAAGGATAAAGAGATGGTAAAAAAAGCAATGCTATCGGGGGCTTGCGGTTATTTGATCAAAGATTTCGCGGTCAACGAAATTATCGACTGCATAAAAAAGGTATTGGCGGATGGAAAATATATAGGCCACGAATTACAATCCTATTACACAGATATTGACGAAGAAGACAAGAAGAAAAGGGACTTGCTACAGTTGTTAAAAAAATTCAGCCAGGCTGAATTAAAAACCCTGAAACTTGTAAGTCAAAATAAATCCTCCAAGGAGATCGCCGAACTTTTGTTCCTCTCTGAAAAAACAGTTGAGAATTACCGTTCCAGGATATGCCAAAAACTTGAATTGCCTCCCCGAAACAACAGCCTGCTCATGTGGATAAGTGAGAACAAAGAATTTCTATCATCTGCCAGCGAATTTTAGTACCTCTTTTCCAAGTCAAACCCAACAGAAAAAAATTAGGGCGTTTGAGCCGGCGCCTGTTGCTGATCTTCGCCAAGCATTCGCGCAAACACATTGTAGCGTGCTTCAAAATCTTTGGCTAATGCATCTTGTTTATTGGTTTTTGCCATATAAACCAAACGGTTCATTACTTCATGAGCCTGACGCATCTCGCGTCCGTAAGCCGATGCACCGGTTTGCCCCAACGAGATATAGTAATTCATGTCGGACTCAAAAATATCAAACAGACGTTTAGCTACTTTATTGGCTTTGTCATTTGCGCCCAACTGATAATAGGTCATCACCAACTGATAAATAGTGGCATCGTAGGGCACATTCTCTTCGGGCATTACTTCCAAGCACTTGTCAACAATATTCATGGCTTTGTCTTTTTTCCCTTCGTTAAGTAAGGTTGTGGCCAATGTGCCTAATTGAATACGTAGATTAGTGCACATCCGCTGTATATTTTCATCTAAGTAAACTCCTTTTTTATCCATGCCTCCCCAGCTAAATTTCATTACGTTGTTGTACATAATATCGGTAGCTACTCGGGTGCCGCTTACCTGTTGCTCCTGCGGCGATGCCTTTACCGGAACCAAACGATAAGCCAGTCCTTCCAGTTGAAAATAATCCTGTAAATTCAAATAACTTTCGGGACCTGTTGTAACTGCAAAATAAATGGGGCGTTCCCAATTATTTGTTGCAAGTAAATCAAGCACCATCAAATCGTTTTTCAGCACATAACTTTTATCCAAATCCCAATTAATAGATTTTACAATACGGTTGGCATCAGCAGGCAGCACAGTACCGTTCTTTAATACTTTGGCCGAATCAACAGGAATACTCATTTTTTTTGTAGGAAAATAATTCAAGTCTTTGCCGCTTTGGGCTTGTAATTTATTTTGCGGGTCTTCGCTCGACACAAAGTCAATTAATTCGCGCACCGAAATATATCCCTGAATTTTTCGATCATAAAACGGAACATAGTCGCGAGTGCCTTGTCTGTATTGATTTTCATTAAGCGAAAGCGGCATGGGGTCGGAGTCGTAGGCTTTGCGCTTCATTTGGTTAATGTACCAGTCGGTGTTAAGCAGGCTTAAGTTACACACGCGTACATCGGTGCGGTACCCTTCTACTTCTTGTACATACCACAGTGGGAAAGTGTCGTTATCGCCGTTGGTAAACAAGATGGCATTGGGTGCGCAAGAGTCGAGGTAATCTTTTGCAAAATCGCGCGCTGTATAACGATTTGAACGATCGTGATCGTCCCATCCGTTTTTTGCCATTATTGCAGGTACAGCAATTAAACACACAACAGTCGCAAGAATAGCTCCTGCCTTTTGCGGAATCTTATTTCCTATCCAATCAAAAATTGCAAACACACCTATTCCAATCCATATAGCAAAGGCATAAGTAGCACCGGCATAAGCGTAATCGCGTTCGCGTGGCTGATACGGATATTGGTTCAGGTAAACAATAATAGCTAATCCTGTAAAAAAGAATAAGAGAAGCACAACAAATGCATCTTTATTGTGTCGGTTGAAATGAAAGAACATCCCAATAATGCCCAGCAACAATGGTAGGGCATAAAACGCGTTGTTGGCCTTATTGGTTTTATAACTTTCGGGCATACCCTTAGCTCCAAGTCTCCACTGGTCAAAACTCTTAAAGCCGGTTATCCAATTGCCGTCGGTAGCATTGCTGTGTCCTTGCACATCATTTTGGCGTCCCACATAGTTCCATAAAAAGTAGCGCCAAAACATCCAGTTGAGCTGATACGAAACAAAAAAAGTGAGGTTCTCTCCAAATGTAGGTTTTACAGGCGTTTCATGGCCTTCGGCATCCGTAGTTTTGTCGCGCTTTATTCCGCCCCAGTTACGGTAAGCAGCTTCGTGGTTCGACTGCGAGCTCCACATACGCGGAAAAATAGTGCAGTATTCAGGATCGTAATTAGGAATAGAACTTGCACGGTCGTCGGAAATAATGTAATGATCTTTTTCTTTGCTTGTTCCCGATTGTCCTCCGCCTTCGGCAGGAAGTTTTATGGACCCATTGCTTGCTTTTGGAGCACGTATATATACGGGCGTCCCGTCGGAATAAGGTTTCTGCGGATCGAGTGGTGAGTTATAGTACTGTCCGTACAATACCGGCCAATCGCCATATTGTTCGCGGTTAAGGTACGAGAGTAAACTGATGGCGTCCTGCGGAGCATTTTCATTCATGGGTGTGTTAGCGTTTGAACGGATAACCAACATTACAAAAGAAGAATAACCGATGAGTAGAACAGTAAAGCTGAGTATAATGGTGTTGAGCAATGCCACGCGCCTGCGGGCTGTATAGATGAGTACCAAGGCAAGTCCTCCCACAACAAATCGAAACGCTCCTGCACTACCGGTAGGGCTGCTTATCAGTGAAATAATAAAAAATACAACTGCAAGCACCATAAAATAATTGAAAAATTTATCCGACTCGTTATGTGTGTACATAAGACCAATAACAATAAGCGAAACCAACAGAAGTGAATAAATAACAGTTCCCGAATTATACGGGAGGCTAACGGTGTTTACAAAAAACAATTCGAAGTTGCCGGCCAAATTTACAATGCCCGGTATAACGCCGGCTTGTATGCCGCCAAGTATAATAACAGAAAGTATGCCGGCAATAACAAAACCTTTATTATTCACTTCAAACTTTTTAAAGTAATAAATGAATACAATCGCCGGTATGGCCAATAAGTTAAGCAAGTGTACGCCAACCGAAAGTCCGAAAAGATAGGCAATGAAAATAATCCACCGCTCAGCGTGTGGTTCATTACACACCCGTTCCCATTTTAATATAGCCCAAAAAACCATAGCGGTAAACATCGACGACATAGCATACACTTCACCTTCAACAGCCGAAAACCAAAACGAATCGGAAAATGCATAGGCAAGAGCACCAACTGCTCCACTACCCATCACGGCTAACATTTTTCCGTCGGTCATTTCGCCACTATGTTCGGCTATTTTTCGTGCAAGGGCAGTAATACTCCAAAACAAAAACAAAATTGTAAACGCGCTACTCAGTGCCGACATAATATTGACCATTTTTGCCGCCTGTGTTACATCGCTACCTGCAAATAAGCAAAAGAAACGTCCTAACATTTGGAACAAGGGAGCCCCGGGTGGATGACCTACTTGCAACTTAAACGCTGTGGCAATGTACTCGCCACAATCCCAAAAACTTGCTGTCGGCTCAATGGTTGAAAGAAAGGTGTAGGCGGCAACAGCAAAAACTGCCCATCCGGTTACGTTGTTTGTTTTAGTGTAATTCATAGTTCGGTCTATAATTTCTATTTGAAGTTGGCGAATGTGTTCGTGGAATTAACCAAAAACAGTTAGCCGGTGTTCCTTTATAATAAGGCACGAATTTAAGGAAATAACACCTACTACAAAAGCCAAACGCCCCGAGATTGTTCGGGGCGTTTGGCTATAAACAGGACGCTGCAATTATTTCTTTTTTTTGCAGCAACCTTTTCCTTCCATTCCTGCACATGATGATTTAGCATCGGAAGAGCAACATTTTTTTTCTTTACAGATTTTAGTGCACTCTTCTTTTACTTTTTCACCTGCGGCGCCATTTTGTTCTTCAGCCGACATGCTGCTGAATTTTTTGCAAAGCTCTTTACATTTTTCGTCTTTGCAGTCTTTACAACATGTACATTCAGTTGTTACAGGAACTTTTTTTTCATTACCTGCATTTACAGGTATAACGTTTATAATTAACGCACATAGCGCTATAGCTATGATTGATACATAGGTTTTCATTTTTTTTTGATTTAAAGGTTTGATAATAATTAAGTTTGAATTACGAAAATATCAAACCACTTTTGGAGGATGCCATGCATTGGCCATAAATACCGCAACCGGATTTTCGGTTACTTGTTTAAATGTTTGTGTAGTGGGTGGCAAGGGTGGTATAGTTGAGCGATCTGTGGTTAAAAGCGAATAGTTGCAACAGCTCATAAATGGATTACAAATACCCTTAGCGCAACAGCCCTTGTTTTGTTTCTCTGTATTGTTTTGTTCTTTCTCCGAACGGCAACACGACTTCTCCTGGTGTGTAGCAAACCCCCCGGCACCGGCCGTTGTCAACGTGGACGTAGCCGTAAGAATTAGTACATAAGCACTTAATATGGTCGAGAATAATTTCATTTTGAACAAAAGAACCTATACTCAAATATACAACAAAAACCGTACCTAAACAATAATAAGGGGGAGTTGGTGTGTTATGCTACTAATGGAAAAATGGATTAATCGGATCGGCTATGATGTAAATTTTGGCACACATCAAAATGTTGTGAGCATAAGGCTTAGCTTATTTGCCAATAATTTCAACAATTTTTTTTCCTACATCGCTTGTTGAACAAAAATTCAAAGGATCGATATCCT
>JADLGT010000101.1 GCA_020849195.1 Bacteroidia bacterium | reverse complement strand
TACCCAAAAATATGTAAACCCATTGTTCGATAAAATATTTGGCTATATAGGCCAGCAATCGCTAATCCCTTCAGGTAAAGATATTGACACGGTGGCTCTATCTATTTTTAAAAATTCGCTTCAGGGCGGCACATTTACGCTAGACAGTGTGCGCGTAAAAATTATTGTGTCTAATTCGTTTGGTGTTCCTATTAAAGCCGATTTATTGCAATTCAAAACATTTACACCTCCACTTACATTAAGCGGAAATATTCTTACTTCAACACTGCCTATACAAACGCCCGGTTTCGGTCAAATAGGGCAAACACTTAAGGACTCTGTTACGTTCGACAATGCTACAAACCCTAACTTGCTTACAGAAATAAATAAGCGACCGCAAAATGTAATTTATCAGGCTGCTGCACAATCAAACCCATTGGGCAAAGCGCTTAATTTTATTATTGACACCAGCCGGATTAAAGTAGATATGGAGGTTCAACTTCCATTGTATGGTATAGCTACTAATTTTATGGTGATAGACACCGTAAAAGATTTTAAACTTGATATTAACAGCAACAGCAGTTTTTATGTGAAAAGTCTAACCATGCGATCGTATATTTCCAATGGATTTCCAACCAACGTAAATCTGCAAGTTATTTTTACCGACTCGCTTTATGTTCCCATCGACTCACTCTTTGCCCCTGCTCAGCTTAGTATTCCGTCGGCAATAGTTGATGGTGCAGGAAAAGTAACTTCGCCAACCCAACGCACAACCGATTGTGTTTTTGATAAAGCAAGAATTGATAACCTTGGCAAAACAAGACGCGCACTGGTGGTGGCTTATATCTCTACTTATAAAGACAACTTCGGAATCTCTCAACCTGTAAAAATATATTCTAACTATATGCTCGACCTTAAACTCGGCATACAGGGGATAGTAAACGTTAAAATAAATCAATAAGTTTATTGCGTTGCCTATAATTATGAAGAAGACTGTAATCATTTTGTTATTTTTTATTAGCCTTTACTCTTCGTTTGCCCAACAGAATTTTACATTATATAACATGCGTGCAATTCCTCAAAGCATGTATGTAAATCCTGCTCAAATTCCGGCAAGTCGCATCAATATTGGGCTTCCGGCCATCTCATCGCTTTATACCTGTGTTGGAAATAATGGATTCAAGCTCGACGATCTTTTTAAAGTTGACGGCAACACTATTACTTACAATGTTGACGGGCTTATCGGGAACCTGAAAAAAAATAATTACATCACCGCTTCCCTTCACATCGATCTTTTATCATTCGGTTTCAAAATCAAAAAAAATTATTTCAGTTTTAATCTGACCGAAAAAGCAGATTTATGGCTGCGCTACCCAAAAGCCTTTCTCGATTTTCTTTGGAAAGGGAACGGCGCATTTCTTGGCACCGAACAAAATTTTAATTTCGGAATTAATGCTACCCACTACCGCGAATGGGGTTTTGGTTATACCCGTGAGCTGAACGAAAAATTAGTTGTAGGAGGACGTTTAAAATTATTAAGCGGAATGGAAAATGTTTCTGTTGCTAAAAGCGATGTAACTTTTTACACCGACCCCAACGATTTTTCATACAAAGTAACATCGAACATTCTTGTTAACACCAGCGCAGATACTGCCGGCTTTAATCATTTTAATGCAACAAATTACTTGTTCAATTTTTCCAACCCCGGACTTGGTATTGACTTAGGTGCAAATTATAAGCTTAACGATAAATTTTCTTTCTCGGCAAGCCTAATCAATTTAGGCTACATTAGTTGGAATTCAAACACTACCAACTACCGGAGTAATAATCCGGGTGCTACATTTGTTTATAAAGGAGTAGGCTTAAGTACGCTTGGCATCGACACCATTAAGTTTGACGCAGCCATACAAAAAATGACCGACTCGCTTCAAAAAACATTTGATATTAAAAATAACCTTCACGATAAATACACAAGCTACCTGCCTGCACAAATGTATGTTGGAGGGAACTATGCTATTAATGAGAAAAATGCTGCCGGTCTGTTGCTATACGCACAAGTGCTCGATCATACTTTTCGTCCGGGCGCAACCGTATCCATTTCTTCAAGGGTTGGCAATGCGCTCACTTCGGTTCTCTCCTACTCTATGTTTAACAGAGGTTTTGGAAATATAGGATTTGGATTTTCGGTAAATGCGGGACCCGTGCAGTTGTATGCCGTAAGCGACAATGTATTGGGCATGTTAATGATGAATGAATACAAAAGCAAAAATAATTCATTCGTAGCTCCCGCTTATGCTAAATTTTTGAATGTACGCGCCGGCATTAATATTACCATCGGACGAAATACAAAAGACAAAGACAAAGATGGCGTTCGCGATAAAGAAGACGACTGCCCCGACACGCCCGGTCTGAAAGATTTTAAAGGATGCCCCGATAAAGACGGAGATAAAATTCCGGACAAAGATGACATTTGCCCTGATGTGCCGGGTATTCCCGCATTTAACGGATGCCCCGATAGCGATGGTGATGGAATACGTGATTTAGATGACCAATGCCCGAACGACAGAGGACCTGCTTACGCGCGCGGATGCCCCGATGCCGACAACGACAGCATTAAAGATGTGGAAGACGAATGTCCGCAAGATGCCGGACCAAAATACCT
>JADLGT010000100.1 GCA_020849195.1 Bacteroidia bacterium | reverse complement strand
CGGTATTTTTTTCAAATTGAGTATATGCCGCAACATGCGGAACATGATTCACCCTCGAAAAGTGCAGGCTATCCGTGCTTCGTTCAATAAAATAGCCCGAGTAATTATCTTTTGTATTTTTTATATTCCAACGCAGCTCTACTTTTTTCCCGCGAGTTTTTGCCGATAAAGAATCGATGGGCGGAGCAGCGTCGATGATTCGTGCGTCAACAACAATGTGTGTTTGAAGAGCAGACGTGTTTTTGGGAGCGCCAAATAAGCTGATGCGATAAGCGTAAATCGTATTATTATTTATACTGCTATCACAAAAATACAATGCTGCTGTTTGCGCCGTTTGGGCGGAATAGTTGCATACAGAAAGCATTAGTCCATATAACATTTTGTCGGCTTCCTCTTTTTGTTGAGCGGGCGAGTTTTTATTTGATGTTTTCGGATAAAGCACAGCATACACCAAAGCAGTGTTTTTATTTTGAGTTATCATTGCACGCCAGTATGCAGTATCAGTTGCCGGATGAGGTTTTAATGCTACTGATGTAAGCAATGTTGAAGAACGAAATGCTGAGCTGTCAGAAAGTGTTGTCGATGAAAGAGAGATACGCTCTATTTTGTAACCATATTTAATTCCGTTTTCCCATAAATTTTTATTCGGAGGAGCCCAGCGAAGAAGCACAGCATTTTTTTTAACTAATGTTTTTGCAGCCAATACATTGGTTTGCGAAAACATATTTTTACAAAGTAAAAATTGGGCGAACACATACACTAAATAAAGGCGATACATAATTGTATTAAAAGGTATTCGCATCATCTTACTTAACTATCGTTCCGCATGTTGTGCCATACGAAAATGGGATATGGTAGTCGGTGCTTAAAAAGCTAAGCGCAACAATATGTACAGCCACATCGGCATAAAAATAGGTTGGTTTCGGTGCCTGTGCTTGCAAAATGGCTGCAGCCGAAAGCGACAGGACGTCGAGGTCGGTTTTAATATGGAAAGCCCTTAAATCAACATCAACGTGGGCCCTGAAAAGACCCTGTAAACCCAAATACGCTTGCCCTTGAAAATACCAGCCGTTAATTCCAATCACATCGTTGGTGTTGCTGCAACGCGTATTAGTACCATAGTCGGCGGCCATAACATCAAAGCCAACCACAGCGTATAACGAATAATTTACATTAACCGCTTCGTTTCCGAAACGATTACTTATGCCGGTTGAAAAATTCGCTCCTGTTGCAACGCCATTGCCTCCCTGTAGCGCCGCACTATTTCGGCTGTTTTTAAGTCCATAACCATTTACAATATCTGTTACGAGCGACGGAGGGGCGGGCATAGGTTCGAGGCTATGTCCCATCATAAAATACGCTCGAACCGCTGCAAAATTAAGCAGCGAAACATTAATAGGAGCGCTTGGTTTGCCAATACATACATACCATTCTTTCGGGTCGAAATGAATAATGGCCTGACCGTTGCCGGAAACTATGCCGGGCACATTTATTTTTGCGTTAAATAATGCGTGAAAAGATTGGTTAGAATTATCGTAAGTCATGTGCATGGATCCGTAAATTTTTTGTTTAGACGCGGGTTGCTTTTGTCTGTCGGAAATAGATGCAAGTGAAACCACATCGCCATCGAAGGCAGCGCTGCTTAGTCCTCCGTTTTTATTCAGGTTGATGGTAAGCAGCATGTCTCCATTAAAAACCTTTTCCGATTTAACAGACGAAAAAGTTACTCCCGCCCTAAAACCATATCCGGCAGTGCTATCCGGAATATAATTAACCGGAACCACAACGCTGTTTGTATTTTTATAAAGCATCGTAGCCATGTACATAAAGCCCGTAGATGGTTTCATGTGGTAATACATTCCACCCATAAGACGTTTAATTTCGGCAATAGATCCAAGTGGAATAGAGGTGGACACAATTCCATCGGCATACCAATAATGCATACTTGCTTTAGTTCCAAAGCCTGCATTTACGGCAGGATTAAATTTTGCCGGTTCTGATTTTAACTCAAAGGAAAGGCTGCCAAAAAATCCATTCCCAAAAAGCAGGTCTTTCTCTTTATAGGTTATGCCACCTTTAATTCGGTAGGGCTGCGTTTCAACATCAAGGCCAATATCGCCTACGGCAATACGGTCGAACGACCAAGTTGTTTTAGTAATTGGCGTTGCACTTTCAACAGCAGATTTTGTTTCTTCAATTTTGCCAATGACACGCGCAGTTGTTGTAGCTGAAAATCCGAAATCACCCTTACCCATAAAGTTAAATGTTCCCGTTACATCCAGTTCGGGATGAAGGTTGTTAAACGAAAGGCAAATACTGTCGAGGCTGCATGCAAATCCGCCAATAGCAGCCGATCCTAAAGCCGAAGTGGCGAAGTAGCCTCCTTTAATATAAGGTCTTTCGGAAGTCATGAATAATTTTTCGAAACGAATAGAGGGGATGGTAAGGCCCGAAGAGTTTATTGTTATATCGCCGTTAAGTGTTGCTGTTGGCAGTAAAGTTCCGTTTGCTTTTTGTACAACAATGGTAGATGAACTGTAAAGATTAATGGTTGCGGCAAAGGCAGGAATTTTTAAACCATTTTTCGACTGAATTAAAAAAGAATAATCAAGTTCATCGGTATTAAAATTTTGGAATATGCTTGCAGAATAGTTGAGCGCAGTTGTTGTAAAAGGAATTTGTAGTCCACCGCTGATGGATGCGCCATTCAATCGATTGTAAATAATATTCAACGAAAACTGATCAACAGAAAATGGCCAACTGTTCATGGATCCTTCGGCCAGCGAAAATAAATTGGCGACATTTATATTTCCGGACACTCCCATTTTGTCAATCAAAAAATTTGTTGCATTAATTTCAATTCGCTTCCCGTTCTTCGAAAGTTCGGTAGGGAGCTTTAGCTGCAGCTGACGAATGTAAAAGCCTGTCCAAAAAGCAGCAGCCGGTCCATTTGTATATTGGTAGCCCTTCGGATAGGTCATGCCGGGTATATTTACAATTTCACTCAGGTCAACTGTTGCGTCTTTTACTGAAAAAGAAAAATCTTTCAGACCTTTAATACAAAACGGTGTGATATTTACATCGGCAACAAAATTGTGAATATCGGATGTGATGAGTTGAAAGCTCGCAGTTACTACTTTATCGCTTGTTGCAGAGCTGTCGGGCAATAGCAGCCCGGGCGCAAATTCAAAAAATCCTTTCAGACTAACGGATTTAAACCCGTTGCAATCCCATTCTACATAATTAGTTCCGTCGGGCTTTAGCCTTAACAGAATGTTATTTCCAAAATAAATTTTATACTCGGTAACAAGCATAAGGCGCGTAAGTGCGCCCGAGCTAACCCCTTTGGGATTAAACGCAACATTTTTTGCCGCAAAAGCAAGAGGCGCCTCCGAGCCGGGAAAATCGAGCGCCATGTATGCGCTGAAAAAAGCCCCATTCGATTTAAACGATCCGCTGTCAACAGCAATGATGTATTTTGTGGAGCCAAATTCCTTTACAATGCCTATTGGAAGCGATGCTGTTGAATCGGCATTAAAATTTCCGACAAGTTTATTTTTTGCTTCAACGTCTTTGGCTGTAGAAATAACTTTTTTGGCATAAGGACTAAGCGAATCGGATTGTGCGAAAAGTGAGGATCTTCCGTTTCCGTATGGGAATGAAAGAAAAACAATAATGAATATGTGTACAAAAAATCTGATAAACGACCGGCTAATGAAAATGTAAATTATGTAATCAGCTAATGGTTTTTAAAAACCGTCCGAAAGTAAACAATCTTTTTATAATTCATACGAAATTCATTTATTCGCAGCATAAAAAAGACCTGTAAATACATAATAAATTGTAACTTCAAAACATGTATAAAATAAATGTAAATAATAAACACAATTTTTCTCTCGAAAGTAGTTCCCAAAAAAAAGAAGGGAAAATAAATGGCATAAAAGAGGCATGGGATTTGGTCGAATTAAAAAATGGGAATTTTCATATTCTAATGAATAACCGATCGTTTACTGCTGCGATTATTAAAGCCGATTATGCCGAGAAAAATTTTATAATCAAAATAAATAATTCAAATTATACGGTGCAGGTAAAAGACAAATTTGACGAACTGCTGAAAACGCTTGGAATGGACAATTTGAACAGTAGCAAAGTTAATGAGATAAAGGCTCCTATGCCGGGTCTTGTGTTGGATGTGCGTGTAAGTGAAGACAGTGTAGTTAAAAAAGGCGACGCAGTTGTTGTTCTTGAGGCTATGAAAATGGAAAACATGCTGAAATCGCCGGCCGATGGTATTGTAAAAAAAATAAATGTAAAAAAGGGGACAGCAGTTGAAAAAAATCAGGTGCTGATTGTGTTCCAATAGAATTAAGTTAAGAATAGATAGAATTAGGCTGATATTTCTTAACTAAACATTAACATGAAATTGCCATATGCCAACAGTCGGGCATCTGACAATTAAATTAAAAAAACATATACCGATGAAATAGCCATATACCTGCGGCATACCAACCGAAAATGAATATGGCGTATTCCGTGTGACAAACAGTTACTTACAAAATTATATACACATGAAATAGCCATATACCTGCGGCATACAAACCGAAGATGAATATGGCGTATTCCCTGTCTGCCGACAGGCAGGCATCTGACCAACAGAAACTTAAAAAATATATACAGATGAAAACAACTCGAAGAGATTTTATTAAAAAAGGAGCGCTCTTAACATTTGCAGGAGCTGCAAGTTCGTTAATTGCCAACAACATTAACTCGGAAGAATTTATTCCCGAACAAAAACAACAAGCCGAACAGCCCCCTTTTGACTTACCCGCACTGCCTTATGCTTACGAAGCATTGGAGCCTTACATTGATAAACAAACCATGCAGATACACCACGATAAACACCACAAAGGATATGTAGATAATTTAAACAAAGCACTCGCAGGCGCACCGGCGGGCAGCAAATTTGATTTGGAACAATTATTCCGATCTCTTTCCGAGCAGCCCATTGCCGTACGCAATAACGGGGGCGGGCACTATAACCATAGTTTGTTTTGGCAACTCATGAAACCAAAAGGCGGCGGAGCGCCTTCCGGTAAATTAGGCGACGCCATAAAATCTACATTCGAATCAGTTGAAAATTTTCAGAAAAAATTTAATGAAACTGCAAAAGCCCGATTCGGATCGGGATGGGTATGGTTAGTAGTTGACAACGGAACACTAAGAATAGGATCAACTCCAAATCAAGATAACCCATTGATGGACGTTTCAGACTTCAAAGGAAAACCGGTATTGGCATTAGATGTATGGGAACATGCGTACTATCTGAAATACCAAAACAAGCGCGCCGATTATGTTGGCGATTGGTGGAACGTAGTAAACTGGGATACAGCCAATGAACTTTTTGATGCAGCAGGGAGATAATATTTATACCCTTTCCAATTTTCTAAAATAATAATACGCTTCATCTCCTCCAAACCTCCTATCTTCGGCGGCGTGAGAAAATATTTTTCCGTTACAATTTTTCTTTCTTTGTTTTTTATTTTTCCCTTCGGGAAGAAAGGTTCAGGATTAGCTTTAGCACAAAGCTACCCCATACAACTCACCACCCAATTACTGCCGCCCTATTCGGGCTACCTGCCCGACTATGCCACAGCCGGCAACGAAAAGCTGCACCTTATTTTATTGCTGAAAGATTTAAGCAAACCCGTTTATGCCCTTAGGCTGAGTGTAAAAATAGAAGGACAAGGATTTGTGTTGCAAAGCAAACCATTTTTTAAAGGTACGCTTGTAAACCTCGACCCCGGCCTGCCCACCGAGCTGAGCGCCGATGTGCTGGCTCAATTGCTCGACAGTAAAAACCTCGACTTTAGCGGCATCGACAAAGCCGATTACGAGCAGCGTAAAGTATTGCCCGAAGGCTATTACAAAATTTGTTTTACCGCCTACGATTATTACAATCCCTTAAACATACAGGTGAGCAACGAAAGCTGTGCAAGCGCATGGATGACCCTAAGCGACCCTCCCCGCCTCAACCTGCCCCTGTGTGGAAGCACACTCAGCACCGGCACACCCCAACAAATAACTTTCAGTTGGATGCCCATGAATATGGGCTCGCCCAACTCGGCACAAAACACTGAATATGTTTTCGAGCTGTGGGAAATACGCCCCGAAGGAGCAGAGCCCAATAACATAGTACAAACCCTGCCGCCGGTATTTTCGCTCAGCACAAGTTTTACAACACTTAACTACGGCCTTGCCGAAACACCATTGAACCCGGGCATGGAATACGCCTGGCGTGTGCGCGCAACAGATAAAAACGGCTACGACAATTTTAAGAACAAAGGCTACAGCGAGGTGTGCAGCTTTCGTTACGGCAATAAATACGAAAGCATGGGCGATGCGCTCAAGTTGAACCTGCAAGCCATACCCCTTAGCGCCCGCATGGCTAAACTGCAATGGGATTCGCTAGCGATTTACACACAGTACCTCGTAAACTACCGCAAGCAGGGCAAGGGCGAGTGGTTCGAGAGTTCGACAAACACCGGCAGCCTAAAGGTGTATGATTTAGAACCACAAATGGCTTACGAAGCCCGCGTGCAGGGCACTACCGTCGATGGCTACATAGGACCATGGAGCAACACGGTAGTATTTCAAACACCGGCACCGGCACAATATGCCTGCGGCGATTTACCCGCAAGTACACCCGAGCAAAATGTAAAACCGCTGCTGTCGGTCTTTGCGGGCATTATAATTCAGGTAGGACAGTTCGAGATGCGGGCAACACAAATACAAGGCAGCAACGGCTACTACAGCGGACTTGGCCGGATAAAAGTGCCCTTTGCAGCCACCGACCTGAATGTGGCTTACGATAATATTTATGTAAACGAAGACAGGCAACTGCTCATTGGCGAAGTAAAGGCCATAAGCGAGGGAGTGGAGAATTGGATGTTTGACAAAGCCGTAAAAGAAGCCGAAGAAAAAGCAGTTTATATAGAAGATAAGATAGACAGCGTTACGATAATAAACGACAAGGTGTGCCTATTTACCAATGGAAACAAAACACCCGAAACATGTGTGGACAAACCCAAGCCCGGCGAAGCCTTGGTGATACGCAGCGGAGATGGCACGCAGTACATCATAAGTCCGGATGGCACGGTTACAAAAACAAGCTACATTAAACCAAGCAGCGACCAATTAGAGGCAAGCGACAGCCTGAACATAGTTTTTAAAGCAAGCACAACTAAAAAATATGGCTTCGACGAAAAACAATACGCCGCGCGGGCAAACGAATACGAAGCCATCGTATTGCCGAACAAAAAAAATTATTTTGTTCCCCTTATCGGCATAGCCGAAGGACAAAGCGATGAGGCAGCCGTTGAAATAAACATAAAAAATGTTGAAGCGGGAAAATTAAAATTTAAAACACAATCCGGACAAGACATCGTACTGCAAAACAATGCAGGCAAGCAAACAATAACAGTGCCCGCCGAAGCCCAAAGCGTTTACGCCTATTACAACAACAGCAAAATAGGGAAGCTGAACGTAATAAGTTTAAAACCCATAAGCAGAAAATTAGTAATAGTTCCGGTGAACGGAGCAGCAGCACCCACAAACCTACAGGACAACATAAACACCATTTACCGACAGGCGAACGTAACATGGAGCGTAAGCACGGCTCCCAACCTGAACATAAATTACGACAGCAACAACAATGGACTTGATGTAGCCGATGCAACGTTAATGAACAAATACAGCGAGGAGATGCGTGTTATACGCGACGCCTTCCGCAAAGACAGCAGCTACGATAAGAGCGCGTATTATTTGTTTGTGGTAAACAGCTTTAGCGACAAATCCACACAAGGTTATATGGTAAGAGGAAGAGCAGTAGGCTTTGTGAGCCGCCCCAATTCGGGCGGCGACGATCAGGCAATAAGAACCATAGCTCACGAGTTGGCTCACGGCACCTTTGGGCTCGAACACAGCTTCCCGCAAACAACACAAGGCACAACCGACAACCTGATGGATTACGGCACAGGCACTGCACTTAACGCTACACAATGGACACGCATACACAGCAAAGTTCCCGTGTTTAATTGGACAGACCAGGAAGAGGATGCGGCCTACAGAGATTTACGTAAACAACTTTTGGAGTTATTGACAGAAACAAAAAATGCGTGCCGAACAAATGCTGCGATAGATATGAGCGGAAAGTACAACAGCTATATGTCGGCAGACACTACATACATAAACGGCATAAAGTACGATGGACTTTACATAAAAATCCTTTCGCAGTACGGAACAGTAATTAGCCCCAAAAATAATATTACGGAAACAACTTACGCATTTGGAGGGAACCCCAAAAAATGTTTAGACATAGAAGGCAGAGTTAAAATTTTTGCATGGCCCGAAAGCAAACTTATCAACCTGAAAATTTATTTAGAAAATACTCTGCCGACAAAAAACTTATTACTATTCGTAAATGGATACCGGATTGACGAGCAAGCCTGGATACCTGTGGTAGAATTACCCGATACAAAAAACGAGTTATACCAAACCGACGTATTAAATTACTGGAGCGGAATAGATGCCCAGTTCATGAACCGGATAGGCACAAAAAATGTTGTGTATGCCGATGGGCATCACAGCATCACCACCTCCAATCATAAGTCGGGCGGGGTAACGAGCAGCCAACTGAATTTTTTAGACAGTTACAACAGCTCAAAAAATGCGAATAGAACCATCGATCAAATGAAAGCCGAAGGACGCTTAGACATGTACAACTATAAGGATTTAAATTACAACTCATTTCCCGATCGTTGTTACCACAACAACAGTTGTGTGCATTTGAACACAAGCCCCAATACGGCAGGTTTTAACACACGTGTTGTAAACGGTATGAAGGCCGCTAACTTGTTACTCGAAAAAATTAATGAGGGCAAGGTAGTCTTTAATAAAAATACCGATACCTTAGACATAGTTTGCCACAGCATGGGCTTTGCCTATGCCCAAGGCATGATAGAAATATTTAAAATAGCAAAAATAAAATTGGGCAGGTATTATATTTTAGCTCCGGAAAACGGTGGCAGCGGAAGTATAAACCTGAACGATTTTGACCAAGTATGGCAATACGGAAGCAACTTAGGTATGGCCGGACAGGACGATATGTGGGAGCAAGACGGCGTGGCGCCGCAGGCTGCTATTTTTGGATTACCTAGCGATAATCGAGTAGCCATTCCGCCCAACCCTGGTTTTGCAAAAGCATTCGACAATTGCCACTATGTAAAAAATTATGGATGGATATTTAATACGATTAAAAATGGACAAAAAGGATATATCAAAAAACGGAACTAGCATACTAATTTTTTTTTTGTTAATGTTATATGGTTGCTACAGCCCAAAACACGAACAAGTTATTGATGCTAAAGAAATATATTTGACGAAAAACTATAAAAACTATAAAAATATACATGAGTTATTGAGAGATTCAATTTTTAGTTATGTCGATTCCTCATTAGAAGATTTTTTGGGAGAATATTTATGGGATTGGCAGGTCGATTCATTTATTTGTATCAATAATGAAAATAACAGACTTGTAACAACTATAAATATTTGTTCTGGAAGTTGTAAAGAATGTGTTTCAGATGAGATAATTAAACTTCTCGGGAAACAACTAAATGGCAAGTGGTACTTTTTTTCGGGAGGAGGAACACTAATTGTTCCCCGCGAATATTACGGCAAAGACTCCATGCATCCCTTAAGCTTCCACGAGCTAAGCCAAATAGCACGCAAAGAAATGTTCAGAGGCGCATTAATAAAAAACAACAAAGGCGAACTAGTTGTGAGCGACGAGTGGGTGGATGCACATTTTTATAATGCGGGTTTTTACGCATACCCACATCCCAAAAGCCCCGGAATGGTATCAGCCGGAGAAGAATTTAGAATGCCCGAACATAAAAATTTTGTTGACAGCGTACATTGGTTCAAAATTTTAGACAAGTGGAAACACAAAATTGATACCAACGAGTACAAGCCCTTGCGGAGGAAGAAAGAAAATACGCCTGCACTTTAGTGTAGTTGCAGGTTTGCCACAGTATGGGCTTTGCCTATGCCCAGGGCATGATAATGCAATTGCAAATAGCAAAACTAAAATTGGGGAGGTATTATATTATTGCTCCTGAAAATGCCTGCAGCGGTGCAATTAACACAAGCGATTTTGAAGAAGTGTGGCAATATGGAAGCGACGAAGTAAACGACTCCAGATACGACCAAGACGGCGTGGCGCCACAATGCAAGGTTCGAGGGCTGCCCGACCCTAGCAGGGTTTACATACCTTCGGGAGAAAAAAAAGGCTTTTTAGAAAGTCATTATATTGAAAACTATGGGTGGGTATTTAAAAGAATTCAAAAAGGAGATCGAGGTGATGTTAAAACGAGAAAATAAATTTATTTATTTATTTATTTATTTATTTATCATGTAACAACGATAATGCTAGAGGCGTACCAAGAGGCACAAAACTCGATGGATATGTCAAGGCAAAATTCGAGAGCTATTCTGATGCGTATAAAACCTTAAAGGATTCGATATCACTATATGTAGATTCTTTATTGTTAAGCTATCAGAGTCAGTACTTGTGGGATTGGGAAATAGACTCGCTTATTTATTTAAATAAATCGGGAGATAAACTTGTTACAACTATAAATATAAATCATGGTGCATGTCGAGAATGTGTATCAGAAAGTGTACAAAAAATTATAGGAAAAAAAATTAACGGTAAGTGGTACTTCCTTCAAAGCGTTAATTTAGTCGTCCCCCGCGACATGTACGGCAAAGACTCTATGCATCCCTTAACCTTTCATGAACTAAGCCAAATAGCCCGCAAAGAAATGTTATCGTCAGGGTTAAAAAGAAATTTTAAAGGCG
>JADLGT010000099.1 GCA_020849195.1 Bacteroidia bacterium | reverse complement strand
ATATTATACCAATTTGATTTATATTTTTTCCAATCAATAATTGGTATAATGCCGATCGGATAGCTGTTTGGGCCAATGCAATTGGGCCATTACAGATATCACACCGGTATTACCGGTCAACAGAAAATCAACATGAATAAAAAAATGACTCAAACAGAAAAGGCGCAACAGTTACAACAACTGCATAGCAGCGGAAAATTATTACTTCTTCCAAATATTTGGGATGTGCTTGGAGCTAAGTTGCTTGAAAGTATGAACTATCCGGCTATTGCAACAGCAAGTGCCTCTATTGCGCTTAGCAATGGGTATCCGGATGGTGAACTAATTCCGTTTAACATTGTTGTCGAAAATTTAAAACGAATTTCAGCAAGTGTAAATTTGCCGGTTACTGCCGATATAGAAAGTGCTTATGCAAACGAAAACAAACTATTGGAACAAAACATCCGTTTGCTGATTGAAACAGGAATTGCGGGAATAAATTTTGAAGACACCAATCACTCAACTAAAACAATGAATGAATTGTCGGTTCAGAGTAATAAAATTAAATTGATACGAAAGGTAGCTGACGAAATGGGCGTACAACTTTTTATCAATGCAAGAACAGATGTTTTAATTCATCCCGAACAGTTTGCCACAGCAGAAGCAAAGCAAGCTGAACTAATAAAACGCGGATTAGCATATAAAGACGCAGGTGCAGATTGTTTTTTTCCGATAGCAATTAAGAGCGAAAGCGCGATAGCTGAACTTATATCAACATTACAAATGCCTATAAATATCTTGGCTATACTCGGAATACCCGAGTTTAAACAACTCGAACAAATGGGTGTTGCGAGGGTAAGTTTAGGTCCATCGTTTTTAAAAATTGCAATACAAGCCATGCAGAAACTTGCAGCCGATTTAAAACAACAAAAAGGCTTAACAGCAATTACAGAAAACAACGTAACAACCGATTATTTAAAATCGCTAATAAAAAAATAACACTATGCTACAACAAAGAAAACCTGTAAAAGAGCTTGACCCTGCTGCCTTCGAAGCCATGTTGGCGCTTGAAAACTGGGGCAAAACATGTGCATTACCCCTACTTCAAAAAGAGTTGATTAAAATACGTGCGTCGCAAATTAATGGCTGCGCTTATTGTTTAGATATGCATACGGAGGATGCTTTAAAATATGGAGAAAGACCAAGAAAAATTTTTGCTGTTGCAGCCTGGCACGAATCGCACTTGTTTTCGGAAGAAGAAAGAGCATTGCTACAACTTACGGATGAGGTTACAAAAATAGCTGAGAAAGGAGTAACAGACGAAACGTATAACAAAATGATAAAATATTTTGGAGAAAAAATGACCGCTCAAATTATTATGCTTATTGTTACTATTAACGCATGGAATCGTTTAGCCGTTGCTGCCAAGCAGATTTACAAAAAATAATAAGGATGACTCCCATGCAAAAGCAGAATAGAAATTGGGCGCAGTTTTTAATGTGCTATCCGGGTTGATTCTGACAAATTGCAGGTTTTATAGACCTTTAAGAGGATTTTGAAAATTCATTTATATAAGCCTTCCTGAAAATTCGCTCCTTTTAATCACTATTTTATCTACCTTCGGACAATGGCTTCGAAGCTAAAAATATTACGACAAGATTTATTAGACCGGTATAAAAAACAACTAAAAATTAATGTTGATAGAGCACTTACTTTTATAAAAAATAATTCTCAACCGGCAAAGGATTTTAAATTTTACCTTGCAAATTCTGCTGTACATTCATCCAACATTGAAGGAAACACCGTAAGTTTTGACACCTATTTAAAAGCAGCTGAGTTTAATTTACATCTAAAGACAAAGGAAATAAAGGAAATTGAAGACCTTATAGCTTCTTATCAATACGCAAGAGAAAATGAGCTAACTTTTGAAAATATTTTAAAAGCACACGAAATTTTGACTACATCTATTCTTGTAAAAAAAGAACGCGGGAAAATAAGGAAAGTAAATGTTGGTATAAGAAGTAACGGGCGTTTGATTTATTTGGCTGTTGAACCTGAATTTGTTAAACAAGAATTAGTAGCGTTGTTTGCCGACATTTCAATATTACTTAAAACCAAACTGACGTCAACAGAAGTTTTTTACTACGCAGCATTAATACATCTTGTATTCGTTAACATTCACCCATTTGTTGACGGAAACGGGAGGGCAACTCGGCTATTAGAGAAATGGTTCCTGTCAAAAAAAATTGGTAACAATGCTTGGTTTATTACATCAGAGAAATACTATTGGGACAATAGACAAACATACTATAAGAACTTGCAGCTTGGCGTAAACTATTATGAGGTAAAATATGAAATGAGCATTCCTTTTTTATCAATGTTGCCAAATTCACTATTGGAAAAAATATGATTTATATCTACTCATTAACGACAAAGTTACGTACATCAAATTGCCATGTAGGCAGAATAAAGTGAATTCTAAAAATTTTACATGTCAATGTTGTATTATGTTCAGATACTCGGACTGAAGTTACCCAAAGAATATCCTCTGCCTAAAAAACACAATTGCGAAATGAGTTTAACCGAAATTTTGCAATATCAATTACAAAATCTCTGATAACGAAGCGAAATATTTAACAGCCTCTAAAAGTATTTGCTAAATTAGTCCATATAAAACCCTTGTGATGATAAAATCTTATTCGAAAATTTCCATCGTAATTTTTCTGCTGTTTGTTTCAATTCAATCTTGCACAACCAAAAATAAAATCGACCTGATAATCTATAATGGTGTAGTTTATACTATCGACTCTTCGTTTACTGTTGCAGAAGCCATTGCTGTAAGCGAAGGAAAAATTATTGCTGTAGGCACATCAAAATTCATATTAGATAAATACGATGCGGCTGAAACAATTGATGCGAAAAACATGTTCATTTATCCAGGATTGATAGATGCCCATACCCATTTTTTTCGCTATGGACTTGCGTTGCAAACCGTTGATTTAACCGGCACCGGGTCTTGGGAAGAATGTATTGAACGTGTTAGTACGTTTGTAAAGAAAAAAAATATTCCTGAGGGTGTATGGATACAGGGCAGAGGATGGGATCAAAACGACTGGAAAATAAAATCATATCCTGATAGAATTTTACTTGATTCATTATTTCCGAAAAATCCGGTTTTACTTTCACGAGTTGACGGACATGGGGCTATTGCTAATGGAGTGGCACTTGAACGTGCAGGAATTAAGCTCGGCACCAAGCTCGCCGGAGGTGAAATAGAAACCAAAAACGATAGACTTACCGGAATTTTAATCGACAATGCTGTTGACCTTGTTACCTCTATACTACCTGCTGTAGGCAACAAACAAATTTCAAACGCATTAATGGATGCACAGCAAAAATGTTTTGAAGTTGGCCTTACCACTGTTGACGACTGTGGTATAAATTATGAAGATGTGCTGCTGATAGACAGCTTGCAACAAACCGGTAATTTAAAAATGCGTATTTATGCCCTGCTCAGCGACATGAAAAAAAATTACGATGCAATTTTTAAACGCGGGAAAATAAAAACAGAAAGGCTTAATGTATCTTCATTCAAAGTATATGCCGATGGTGCTTTGGGTTCGCGGGGCGCTTGCTTGCTTCAACATTACTCCGACAAGCCCGGATGGAATGGATTTTTGCTAAGCACACCTCAGCATTTCGATTCGGTAGCGCAACTAATTTACAGTAAAGGATTTCAAATGTGTACACATGCCATTGGCGACTCAGGGAACAGAATGATTTTAAAAACGTATGCAAAATACTTGAAAGGGAAAAACAATTTGCGATGGAGAGTGGAGCACGCACAAGTTGTAAACAAAAATGATATTAATCTATTCGGTGAAAATTCCATCGTTCCTTCCGTTCAGCCAACACATGCCACATCCGATATGTATTGGGCGGAAGATCGTCTTGGGTCTGAAAGAATGAAAAACGCTTATGCATATAAAGAGTTGCTGAAACAAAATGGATGGATTCCGTTGGGAACAGATTTTCCCGTTGAAGACATTAGTCCGATTAAAACTTTTTACGCAGCCGTGGTGCGCAAGGACGCTAAGGGAAAGCCCGATGGAGGATTCTTAATTGACAATGCACTTACCCGCGAAGAAGCTTTACGAGGTATTACTTTGTGGGCTGCTAAAAGTAATTTCGAAGAAAAAGAAAAAGGCAGCATAGAGCCCGGCAAATATGCCGATATAGTTATGCTCGATAAAGATTTGACGAAAGCGGAACCGGAAAAAATTCTCGATACAAAAGTAATTATAACGTTTGTAAACGGCGAAATTGTTTACAAACAAAACCCGTGAATATGAACAACACCCGTACACTTGTTACGCTCGTGTCTGTATTTTTTTTCTGGGGTTTTTTAGCCGCATCAAACGGAATTTTTATTCCGTTTTGTAAAACACATTTTAACCTCAATCAATTCGAATCTCAATTAATCGACACTTCCTTTTATGGCGCTTATTTTATTGGCTCGCTAATCTTATATACTATATCGCTCGTAACAGGGCGAGATGTGTTGAATACAATTGGGTATAAAAAAAGTATTGTATATGGGCTTATTATTTCAATTGCAGGAGCTTTATTAATGTTATTGTCAATAAACATAGGTTCGTTTGCTTTTATATTGGCTGCCTTTTTTGTTATTGCTCTTGGTTTTTCATTTCAGCAAACTGCAGCAAACCCCTTTGCAATTGCTTTGGGCAACCCTTCCAAAGGAGCTCATCGGCTAAATTTGGCCGGAGGAATAAATTCGCTTGGAACAACAATTGGTCCTTTAATTGTTAGCATGGCCCTGTTTGGTAAAATAGCAGCCGACAATGCCGATAAAACCAATGCCTCTATCGGTTCTATCGGAAGTCTGTATCTCATTCTTGCAGGTGCATTTGCAGTGGCAGCCATTATTTTTTCGCTTGTTAAAATGAACAAACTTACTATTGAAGATTCGGATTTTGAAAAAACAGAAATATTGAAAACACCATTACTTATTATAATGTGTGTACTTGCATTTGTAATTTTATTTATCGGAAAAATTGCGGTTTCAAAAATGAGTACCGATCACGATCAGTTTTTATTTCTTGCTGTAATTTGCCTGTTGTTATTGGTATTTCTTATACTGTTAATTAACCGATATTTTTTTCTCAAAAAAAATAATCGCTTCGAGCCACGCTCATTCCCTCAGCTTCACTGGGGCATGTTGGCAATTTTTGTTTACGTTGGTGTTGAAGTTTCTATACAAAGCAATATGGGCGCATTGTTAAAAACACCCGATTTTGGTAATCTCGACTCATCCATGATATCGCGGTTTATTTCGCTTTATTGGGGCAGCCTTATGATTGGTCGATGGGCAATGGCAATTTCTGTTTTTAATTTATCAAAACGTATAAAAAAAATTCTTACGCTTTTAGTTCCATTT
>JADLGT010000098.1 GCA_020849195.1 Bacteroidia bacterium | reverse complement strand
CTCTATTGTGTCTAATTTATTATTTACTGTGGGTGTACTAATGAACGAGCGTTTTATTTTTATGCCTTCACTCGGCTTTTGCATAGCAATTGCCTACCTGTTTTCTCAACTGTTAGTCAGCAATAAAATAAGCACTAATACGGCAACATTAATACTGCTATCTCTTTCTATACTTTTTTCTGTAAAAACATTTGAACGCAACTATTCATGGGAAACAAACTTTACTCTATTGCAGAACGATGTAAAATCATCGCCTAACTCATCTAAAGCACATACCACTTATGGCGGATTATTAATTGAAGAATGTGATAAAATTCAAGATTCCGTTAAACAAAAGGAGATGCTTCGCGAATCAATCAATAATTTGAATTCGGCATTAACTATTTACCCAAAAAATTCAGACGCATGGTTGTTACTTGGAAATGCTACTTACAAATACAATAAAGATTTTACGAAAGCAATTGATGCTTACCTCAACGCATTTAAATATAAAGGCGGAAACAATGTGGAGGCTTTATACAACATCGCTCTTCTGCAAATGGAAAATAATATGCCTAAACTTGCTGTTGATAATTTGAAAAAGGCAAATGCCTTGCGTCCTAATCAATACAAGTGCCTGTTTAATTTAGCCGATGCGTATTCGCGTGCAAACATGCCCGATTCTGCAATTATATGGTACAACCAAGTTTTACAACTACA
Source organism: Bacteroidia bacterium (assembly GCA_020849195.1). Lineage (GTDB taxonomy): Bacteria > Bacteroidota > Bacteroidia > JABDFU01 > JABDFU01 > JABDFU01. The sequence goes on along the minus strand of JADLGT010000098.1, from coordinate 2,053 downwards.
GCCAAATGATGCAATGGTTTGCCATAAAATTGGCGTAACTTATGGAAAGCAGATGAACAAAATTGACGAGGCTTTGCCATGGCTCAAAAAAGCAGTTGAGTTAGAATCCAATAACATTGTTTATTTGGAAGACTTGGCTGTTGCCAGTGGTATTAAAGGCGATTTTGACGGATCGATAAAAGCAGCGAAAGCCATTTTACAAATTAACCCCAATTATATTTCGGCATACAGGCTGCTATCGGCATCGTATATGAATATAGGCGATAAAAAGACGGCCTTAGAATACGAACAGAAGGCGCAGTCCGTTCAACAGCAAAAATAATACCGATGTGATATCTGTAATGGTCCAATTGCATTGGCCCAAACAGCTATCCAATCGGCATTATACCAATATTGATTGGAAAAAATATAAATCAAATCTATCTAACTCATACGTAACACCCTGATAACTCACCAATCGATATTAGGCTTTATTACTGCCCTGCAAAGTTAGAGCCGTTTTTCTAATTTTTAAACTCTTGGCAATTGGTATTACTTCAATTTTCTTTAGGAAAATTATTCAATTTCTATTTCAAAATCTCGGATAAACTTGTTAGCTTAGTAACAAATGAGAGGCAATTACTTTCGACTGACCATTCTACAATTACTTTTTTTTCTACATCTGTTTGCCGGCGAAAAAAACACGGCCGCAGATACGCTTTTAACAAAAGTTAAGGTAAATGCCAATGCTGTTCATAAAGCAACAGAAAGTTTTATTCAATCAATGAATCAACAACAACTATCTTCACTTGTAGATTACCTGTTTGAAATGGATTCTATTCCATCTGCCCTTGTAGAAGAAATAAACAAGGCAGTGCTTAATTATAAAGTTGTACAAAAATGTGCCATTGAAAACCAGGGAGTCTGGGATGAGAAACATATTTTTTCTGATAAAGAACTACTTGCCAAATTAGATACGAGTTATATTATTAATCTTATAGATGTTCAGGATATTGGTTTTTTTTCGCCGGTTAATGGTGTTATTACTTCGAATTTCGGTTGGCGCGATACCCGAAATCACAATGGGATAGACATAGATCTTAATCGTGGAGATAAAGTGTATTCGGCTTTTGAAGGGGTGGTTCGTTTTGCAAAATATCAGGGAGGTTTTGGAAATGTAGTGGTAGTAAGGCACGCAAGCGGACTGGAGACTTTATACGCACATTTATGGAAAATTAAAGTTAAGGCCGGCGACTTTGTTAATGCCGGCGATGTATTAGGTTTAGGTGGCGCAACGGGTCATGCAACCGGAACTCATTTGCATTTTGAGGTTAGGTTAAAAAGCAAACCTGTTAATCCGGCTTATGTTATTGATTTTGCTTCACAGAAACTCATAAGCAACAAACTTCAATTTAAAAGCACACGTTTGGGATGGGCCGCCTATCCGCCGGATACAAAGGAATATATTGCACGCAAAGGAGATACCATAGTTGAAGTGGCTAAGCGATTTGGCCTATCGGCAAAAGAACTTGCAAGGATAAATGGATTGAGTCAATGGTCTCGTTTAAAAGCAGGTCGAAAAATATGTCTGGGGGTATAAACTATACATTAAACGGGGTAAATTTCCGCATTTTGATTTTGAAAAAACAGAAACTTTATAGTCAATAGACGCTGTAAGTTCTGATTATATTTTCGGTTAATATTTTTAAAAAATCCTGTAATAGCATTGTGAAACTTTTCCGGAGCATTCGTAATGCTTTGCATACAAAAATTTTTTCTTTGTGAACTTCCACAGTCGCTCAATGATATTCAAGTTGGGTGAATAGGAACGCAAGAATAGCAAAGTTATCCCCATATTTTTTGCCGCTTCTTCCACTATTTTGCAATGTTGGTATATAGCGTTATCAAGCACAATTGAAAGACACCATTTATAAATAGGAGAACACATTAACCCACATTGCAGCTAATGTCGTGTGAAAAGATAAAAAAGGGGTGTTTTCAGAGGAAGTTATCAAGAAAATGTATGTTGAAAAAAGTCAACTATTTGATAATCAAATATGGGATTTTCGAAACG
>JADLGT010000097.1 GCA_020849195.1 Bacteroidia bacterium | reverse complement strand
CTGTACCTAAGGCCGCCCCGTTACACAAAGGGTTACTTTGAGTAGCAGATATCCCAATGCCACCGGACGTTCCGGTAATTGTAATCGACTACGTTACTACCGGAGTACAGCCGTCATTAACGGAAACAGTATAAACTCCAGGACACAAGTTACTGATGGTATTTGTATTGTTTGTTGAACCAAGTGTTTGCGATCCATTACTCCAACTGTAATTAAAATTGTTTGCAGAACAACTTACAGTTACAGAAGCCGATCCGTTACACGAGCAACCCGATGTGTTATTTAAAGATGTTGTACTTAATGTTACAGGTGAAGGAATAAATTTGGAAATATAACAATCGTCGGAACCAACAAATCCTGAATAATAAGCCCCTCCTCCCGGGTTTGTCAATGGATATGTTGCATCATTCGTTACGTTCCCCCAATTACCACCAACAAAAAAGTTGCCCGATTGATCGGTAGTCATAGCGGCACCCCAATCTTCTCCATCTCCGCCGAAATATGTTGCCCATAAAGGAACTCCGGAGTTCTTAAATTTAATGATATAAACATCGGTCCATCCGGCATTAACAGTTGTATTATTATAGCTATTATCAAGGTAGTCAGATCCACATGAAGAAAGCGTTAACAGGTCTGCGGCCGGTGTATCAAAACCCATATAAACATTATTACAGGGGTCAATGTTAATGTTATCGCTACCATACAATGCTTCAAACGATCCGCTACCACCTATAAGTGTTGCCCAAAGCCGAACACCTGTATTAGTGAACTTTAATATGAACGCGTCATAAGTGCCATTCTTTACCGGTTGATAATAAGCGCCGCCGCCGGGATTTAAAACAGGGAAATCGGTTGAAAGGGTGTTCCCTGTAACAAAAATATTTCCAAAAGAATCTGTAGCAACGGAATGACCTTCATCCGAGCTGTTTCCCCCATAATATGTTGATGATTGCAGCAACCCGGAATTATTAAACTTCAGTATAAATGCATCACTTCCCGGTGGATTAAAAGAAAATGGATTACTCAAGGCTGATTGATAGTAGGAAGGCATTCCAAAATTTTTAAGAGGGAAATCAGTTGATTTGCTTGCCCCTACAACAATGATGTTTCCCGATAAATCGGAACAGATTCCATTTCCTACGTCATCATCGGTGCCACCATAGAAAGTTGACCATTGTCGAACTCCGGAATTGTTGAACTTTAAAATGAATACGTCGCCGGCATCTTGTGCGACAGAAACCGAGCCTCCATGTAAGGACTGAAAATAAGCTCCGCTACCAGGATTTTGTCGCGGGAAATCGGCATTAGATCGGGTGTAACCTGTAACAAAAATATTTCCGAGATTGTCGGAACATATACTTTTTCCAGCATCTCCAAGTCCACCTCCATAATATGTCGCCCACAAACGGACACCTGTATTACTGAATTTTAAAATAAATGCGTCAGAAATATCCCATGCCCCAAATACTCCTCCTCTCGTTGCCTGATAATAAGCGCCTCCACCCGGATTAAACAATGGAAAAACCGTTGAACTGGTCCAGCCGGTAACAAAAATATTTCCAAAAGGATCAGTACAAATACCCAATCCTACTTCATTTATATTCCCGGTATAATAAGTAGCCCATAGCCGAACTCCTGAATTGCTGAATTTTAAGACGAACGCAGTAGTACCGCTGAATGGTACTACCTGAAAATAAGCTCCTCCGCCAGGATTAAAAACGGGAAAGGGATTATCACCAAGATACCCTGTGGCAAAAATATTTCCTGCTAAATCATCGTCCATACTATTAATAAAACTAATGCCGCTGGAACCTCCGAAAAAAGTCGCCCACACCAACTGAGGGTCAATAACAAGCGTTTGCTTTTTATCATAATCATGTATGTTGATACTTACTTCGTATGAAAAAATAGTACGTAAACTTTTGTTAAAAGAAGAAGGACTAATTGTTGTATCACCGGATAGTTTTCCAACTCCCGCATATAACGGCAAAACATTTTCTTTTACTTCGTAATGAGATTGTACAATGTTTGATTCGTTTCCCTGGTAACATATCAGTTCACCTTCTGTAAGTTCACCCAATTCATTACTAAATCGAATCCGGTTATTTTCCACATGAAAATCGCCACTGCCTTCATAAATGAGCTTGATTTGATTTAGATTAGCATTAGGGCGAACAATAAAGTCATATTTTATACTACTTTCAGAAGTGTATAAGACCCAGTCAATGCCTTGGTAAATTTCTTTTACAACGATTTTAGCGTACGTTTTTATATTAAATATTCCATCAGGATTTCTGTCAGTGTAATAATTTTCTTCACCTTCAGAAATATCACCTTCTGTAAAAACATTTTCCTTTTTTATGGAAGCACCTTTAAGTACCATGTCTATTCTATTCCATTGCATCGTTTTGTCAATTTCCGGAGGAACCGATCTGACCTTACCACCATTGTCCGTGTTGTTTTTCTGGATGGTAAAAAACTGATAAGTAAGTCCTGAAGTAGTAACCCATATATTTAAATTGGGTGCCTGAGCTTCAAATAAAACGTAAGATGCCGGTTTATGGTCGCTCCCCATCATCTGCCCTCTGTTTTCCTTAAATCCAAAAGGGGTTTCCATCCAATGCTCTGCTTTTACATTTGTTGCAAATGCGACAGAATTGCCTCCTGAATTGAAAGCAGGCTGTGAGATGGAAATGAAAGGAGTAAAGATAAATGCCGCACTGACCAATGAGCGGTAATATATATTCACTACATAACTATATTTGCTTTTCATGTGTATATAATTTTGTAAGTAACTGTTTGTCACATGGCTTTCGCACCAACCGGCTCAAACAGCCACCGGCTGTTTGCCCTGCCATATTCATTTTCGGTTTGTATGCCGCAGGTATATGGCTATTTCATAATCATCAAATCGTTAATCAAAATTTCTGTAACATAACGTTTAACACCGTCTTTGTCAGTGTAATTTCGGTTTATCAGTTTGCCCTCGAGTGCAACTTCTATTCCTTTTTTGAAAAATCGTTCAATATAATCGGCTGTATGTCCCCATGCCACCACATTATGCCATTGTGTATTTCTTGTCTTTTCGCCCTTCTTATTTTTAAAATTTTCGTTTGTGGCTAGCGTAAAGCGCGCCAATTTTTTTCCGT
>JADLGT010000096.1 GCA_020849195.1 Bacteroidia bacterium | reverse complement strand
TGTTATATGTAGGTCCGACCGGTACATCAAGAGAGTAATTCCCCTGTGCATCAGTATATCGGTAATAGCCGGGTGAGCCGGATTCGTATATATGAACTATGCTAAAGGTAGTAAGTTCTCCGGCATCGTACTGACAATTACTATTGTTGTCGTAATACACCTTTCCTTTTATATTTCCGCAGTTGCCGGAAATAGTAAGTGCATTATTTACTACTAAGGTATCACGATAAGTGCCGGGTCCAACAACTATTAGACGCACATTGTATTTTCCGGGCGAAGTATAAGTATGGTTATGACCCCCATATGCAAAACTTCCAGATACTCTCATATATGTTGAATCTTCGGTGCCATCGCCAAAATTAATAACAGCGTGCACGGAGTCTTTGTAATTTGCCGGAAAGCCCGTTGCTGTTCCATTAAAATAAAACCAAACAGATGCGGGTAACGACTTACACGCTATCATAGAATCCTCAGTAAGGTAGTTCAATTTTACTGATTGCGCCTTTGTTGTAGAAAAGCTTACACATACCGCAAATACAACAAGCAGTGTAAGCTGTAAAGCATACCTGAGTTTGTAATTTAATACCGATTGAGGAAGGTTCCGCAATCGTTCTTTTTTGGAAATTGTTTTCTTTGTTTTCATGATTTTAGTTTTTATGTTAAAAATATTTATGGCACAAATATCTGCGCCAAAAAATTTATTTTCAAACCAAAATGATTTATTTCTTACTCGTTCAATGTATTTTTATACCTCCTAATTAATGATTATTATATAATATTGATTTCGGATTTTAAGCTAATTTATTTCTATGCCTTCCAAAACGATATTTTACCTCAATTAATTTATTTTTTGGAGCAGTTTTTTCGTTTTTAATCCTGATTTTTCATTGTAAGTGAAGCACAATACTTATGCTTATCGTCAAAAGGGATTATATTTTTTAACAATGTAAAAAGCTATATGAGCTTAGTATATATTTGAAACGCTAAACTTCGCTCCCACATTTTATGGAAAAAATAATCAATAAGTTACTCGTCGCCAACCGAGGCGAAATTGCTATTCGTGTTTTCCGCGCTGCTTCCGAGCTGCGCATCCGAACGGTGGCTATTTATACATACGAAGATCGCTACTCACTTCATCGTTATAAAGCCGACGAAGCCTATCAGATTGGAAAGGAAAACGAGCCATTAAAGCCTTACCTGAATATTGATGAACTGATAAACGTAGCCAAAAAACAGGGGGTTGATGCCATCCACCCGGGCTATGGCTTTCTTTCCGAAAATGCCGAGTTTGCTCGTAAATGCCGCGAAAACGGAATTATTTTCGTAGGTCCCGACCCAGAAATTATGGAACAATTGGGCGATAAAGTTTCTGCAAAAAAAATTGCCATCCTCACGGGAGTTCCCATCATTCCTGATAATAAAGTCGATCTTCTAAATATACAAACTGCTCTTGCAGAAGCCAAACGGATAGGGTTGCCGGTTATATTGAAAGCTTCGGCCGGTGGTGGCGGAAGAGGGATGCGTGTAATTCGTAAAGAAGAAGACTTTGAAAAATCGTTTACCGAAGCGAAACGCGAAGCCGGCAATGCTTTTGGTAACGATACCATTTTTATGGAAAAATTTATCGACAGACCTAAACATATTGAAGTGCAAGTGCTGGGCGATAAACATGGAAACATTGTTCATCTGTTTGAACGCGATTGCAGTGTACAGCGCAGGTTTCAGAAGGTAGTAGAAATAGCTCCGGCCCCAAACTTAAAAAACGAAACAAAAGAAAAGTTATACGAATATTCTTTAAAACTTGCTAAACACGTTGGCTACAATAATGCCGGCACTGTTGAATTTCTGCTCGACGCAGAAGAAAATATTTATTTTATAGAGGTCAACCCTCGCATTCAAGTTGAGCATACCGTTACCGAAGAAGTTACGGGTATTGATATTGTACGAAGCCAATTACTAATTGCAAGCGGGCATCCGCTATCGTCTTCGGGCATTTTTATTAATTCGCAGGAAGAATTACGTTGCAATGGATTTGCAATTCAGTGCCGCATTACAACCGAAGATCCGCTCAACGATTTTAAACCTGATTATGGAATATTAGTGGCCTACCGCAATGCGGGAGGATTTGGCATACGCATCGACGAAGGTAGTTCATATAATGGCGTACGCATTTCGCCTTTTTTTGATTCGCTTTTGGCAAAAGTTACCGCTTCGGGCCGAACACTGAGAGGGGCTGCCGCACGGCTAAATCGTACTATTTCCGAATTTAGAATTCGCGGAGTAAAAACAAATATTCCTTTTCTTGAAAATGTTTTGACACACCCCATCTTTTTGGAAGGAAAGGTAACGGTTAAATTTGTAGAAGAACACCCTGAGTTATTCGCGATGAATGAACGACTCGATCGTGGCACACGCACGCTAATGTACTTGGCCAATGTAGTTGTAAACGGAAATTCGGACGTAAAGCAAAAGGATCCTGCAAAAGTTTTTCGCCTTCCGCCCGTTCCTGATTTTGACAGCCGTGCATCGTACCCATCCGGAACCAAGCAAAAACTTTCTGAGCTTGGCCCCGAAAAATTTTCGAAATGGCTTAAAGACACCAATGAAATTCAATTTACCGACACTACTTTTCGCGACGCCCACCAGTCGCTGCTCGGAACACGAGTCCGCACAGTTGATATGCTGAAAGTGGCCGAAGGTATTGCCAAAAAACATCCACAGCTTTTTTCAATGGAAGTATGGGGCGGAGCTACATTTGATGTAGCCATGCGTTTTTTACATGAGTGTCCATGGAAGCGCCTCCAACTGTTACGCGAAGCAGTTCCTAATATTTGCCTGCAAATGTTATTGCGTGGTTCGAATGCTGTGGGCTATACTGCTTATCCCGACAACCTAGTGGAAAAATTTATTGAAGAGTCGTGGAAAAATGGAGTCGATATTTTCCGGATTTTTGATTCGCTCAACTGGGTAGATAGTATGTTAGTTAGTATTCGTGCTGTGCGCGAACGTACAAGTGGAATTGCAGAAGCTGCTATCAGCTATACCGGCGATATACTCGATTCTACAAAGAAAAAATACACGTTGCAATATTATATTGATCTTGCTAAACAATTGGAAGATGCCGGCGCACACATCATTGCCATAAAAGACATGGCCGGGCTGCTTAAACCCTATGCGGCCGAAGTGCTTGTAAAAGAATTAAAAAAAGCAATAAGCGCTCCCATACATCTACACACGCACGACACTTCTTCAATGCAGCCGGCTACGTACCTCAAAGCTATTGAAGCAGGTGTTGATGTTGTTGATGTTGCGCTTGCCTCCATGTCGGGACTAACTTCGCAACCAAATTTTAATTCGTTGGTTGAAGTCCTCAAGGGAACACCGCGCTATCAGTATTTCGATGTGGAATCTCTTAATGAATATTCTAATTACTGGGAAGTAGTGAGAGAATTTTATTACCCGTTTGAATCGGATTTGAAAGCCGGCACATCGGAAGTGTACCAAAATGAAATACCGGGCGGTCAATATTCTAATCTTAAAACACAATTATTTTCGCTTGGCTTACTCGATAGGATGAGCGAAGTAAAAAAAACTTACGCAGAGGTTAACGATTTATTTGGAGAAATAGTAAAAGTAACTCCATCCTCGAAAGTAGTGGGCGACATGTCCTTGTTTATGGTATCTAATAATTTGAAAAAAGAAGACATAATTACAAAAGGAGATACGCTTTCATTCCCCGAATCGGTGAAAAGTTTTTTCAGAGGAGACATTGGTCAACCTTACGGAGGATTTCCAAAAGAGCTTCAAAAAATTATTTTAAAAAATGAAATTCCTTATTCCGATTTGCCGAACGCACATTTAAAACCTGTTGAT
>JADLGT010000095.1 GCA_020849195.1 Bacteroidia bacterium | reverse complement strand
GGTTATATTGCCGTTATTACAATATTCGGGAAGTATAAACGCATACTTGCACCCGGACTTAACTTTAAAATTCCGCTTATTGAACATATCTATAAACGTGTTTCGATACAAAACCGTTCTGTAGAACTCGATTTTCAAGCGGTAACTATTGATCAGGCCAATGTATATTTCAAAGCAATGCTGTTGTATGCCGTTATCGACCAGCGTGAAGAAACAATTGTAAATGTTGCATTTAAATTTGTTGACGATCGCAGCCTCATGCAGGCGCTTATACGTACTGTTGAAGGATCAATACGTGGCTTTGTAGCTACCAAAAAACAATCGGAAATACTTTCGTTGCGCCGCGATTTGGTTGAAGACGTTAAACAGCACATCGACCACACGCTTGAAACATGGGGCTATCACCTCATTGATTTACAATTGAACGACATTACTTTTGATGAGGCCATTATGAAATCTATGTCGCAGGTGGTTGCCTCAAACAATTTAAAAGCTGCCGCAGAAAATGAAGGCCAAGCCTTATTAATCACTAAAACTAAAGCTGCCGAAGCCGATGGTAATGCCATAAAAATTTCGGCAGGAGCCGAACGCGAGGCGGCACAACTGCGCGGACAAGGTGTGGCACTATTTCGCGAAGAAGTAGCCAAAGGAATGAGTAACGCAGCTAAAGAAATGCAACAAGTAAACCTCGATGCGTCTATGATTATGTTCAGCATGTGGACAGAGGCGATTAAAAACTTTGCCGAAGCAGGGCAAGGCAATGTAATATTTATTGATGGTTCGCCCGAAGGAATGCAAAAAAGTTTACGGCAATTTATGGCTATGACACAAATAGAAAATATAAAAACAAACGAAGGTGGAGGTGAATAACGTTCAATAAAATTATTTCCAAACAGTACACTAATGAGCGAGCTAACAGACATTCAGTCGGTCGATCCAAAAAAAAATATCATTATAAAGGGGGCTCGTGTTCATAATTTAAAAAATATAGATGTAGCTATTCCACGCAATAAAATGGTGGTAATAACAGGACTTTCCGGATCGGGAAAATCATCGCTCGCCTTCGATACCCTTTATGCCGAAGGTCAGCGGCGTTATGTAGAAAGCCTTTCGGCCTACGCCCGTCAGTTTTTAGGGCGCATTAATAAACCCGATGTAGATTATATTAAAGGCATTTCTCCGGCGATTGCCATCGAACAAAAAGTTGTTTCACGCAACCCGCGCTCAACAGTTGGAACTTCAACCGAAATTTACGACTACCTAAAATTATTATTTGCCCGAATAGGCAAAACCTTTTCTCCTGTTTCGGGGCAGCAGGTAAAGCGCGAAACCGTAAACGATGTTGCAGCGTACATCAGCTCGTTGGCTGACGGAACAAAATTTTTAATTCTTGCGCCTTTAAAAACTAAAAAAGATAAAACACTTAAAGAACAACTCCTTTTATTACAGCAACAAGGTTTTGTTCGTATCCAATACAAAAATGAAATTTTACAGTTAGCTGATTTCATAAAAACAAATTTTTCTGAAAAAGAACTTGTTCATATTGTTATCGACAGGTTAGTTGTGAGTAAGGGAAACGAGGATAACGATAGTCGAATTACAGACTCTGTTCAAACGGCTTTTTATGAAGGCGATGGAGAGTGCATAATAGAAACAATAAAAGTTGAAGGACAGTTAATAGGTACTGAAACAAAAAAATCCAAATCTGATTTGAAAAATAAATCTCACTTCAGATCTTTTTCCAATCGCTTCGAACTCGACGGCATTACTTTTGAAGAGCCTAACGAGCATTTTTTTAGTTTCAACAATCCGGTTGGTGCCTGCAAAACATGCGAGGGTTTTGGAAGCGTTATAGGTATTGATGAAAATTTAGTGGTGCCCGATAAAAATCTTTCGGTGTACGAAGATGCCATTGTATGTTGGAAAGGCGAAAAGATGAGCGAATGGAAATCCAAGTTTGTTACACAAGCACATAAATTTAATTTTCCGATACACAAACCTTATTACGAACTTTCGAAAACACAACGCGATGTGCTGTGGAAGGGAAATAAATATGTTGAAGGCCTCAATGACTTTTTTAAACACCTTGAAGAACAAAGCTATAAAATTCAATACAGGGTTATGCTTTCGCGCTACCGCGGAAAAACTGTTTGTCCCGATTGTAATGGTACACGTTTACGTAGCGATGCAAACTACATACAGGTTGCCGGAAAAAATATCAGCGAATTAGTTTTGTCGCCGGTAAGCGAAAATCTTTTGTTCTTTAAAAACATTACGTTAAATCAAAACGATGCGGCAATAGCCAAACGTATTCTTCTCGAAATTACCAATCGCCTGCAGTTTATGTGCGATGTAGGATTGGGCTATTTAACACTCAACCGTTTATCCAATTCACTTTCGGGTGGAGAGTCGCAGCGTATTAATCTGGCAACTTCACTCGGCAGCAGTTTAGTGGGTTCGTTATATGTGTTAGATGAGCCAAGTATTGGTCTGCACTCGCGCGATACGAGCCGACTGATAAATGTACTAACTACATTACGCGACATTGGTAACACCGTAATTATTGTTGAACACGATGAAGAAATTATGCGTGCCGCCGATCAGCTTATTGACATTGGTCCCTATGCAGGCTCACATGGTGGCGAGCTTGTGTTTCAGGGTAATCACGAAAGCATTGAAACGGAAAAACGCAGCCTTACAGCTTTGTACCTAAACGGAAAAGAAAAAATAGAAACACCGGCTTACCGTAGAAAATGGAATAGTTATATTGAAATAAAAGGTGCTAAAGAAAATAACCTGAAAAATATCAATGTTAAATTTCCGCTACATGTGTTAACCGTTATTACCGGAGTAAGTGGTTCCGGAAAAAGCTCGCTGGTAAAACGAATACTCTACCCATCTCTTAAAAAAATTCATGGAGGTTATGGCGAATCAACCGGTATTGCCGATAAATTAATGGGCGACTACAATAGCCTTGCCGGTGTTGAGTTTGTTGACCAAAACCCAATTGGTAAATCATCGCGTTCAAATCCGGTTACTTATGTAAAAGCCTATGATGAAATACGTAATTTATATGCCGAGCAACCATTAGCAAAAACACGCGGATATAAACCCTCGCACTTTTCATTTAATGTAGATGGCGGTCGTTGCGATGTATGCGAAGGAGAAGGATATGTTACAATTGAAATGCAATTTATGGCCGATATAGAATTGTTGTGCGAAAACTGTAACGGCAAACGTTTTAAACAAGAAACATTGGAAGTGCTGTACCGTGGCAAAACCATTTCCGACATTCTTGATTTAACGGTTGACGATGCCATTGCTTTTTTTGAAGCAGCACAACCCGCCACTTCCGCTGAACGCAAAGTTGTAAACAAATTAATGCCATTATCCGAAACAGGCTTGGGCTATGTACATCTTGGTCAATCGTCCAGCACATTAAGCGGGGGCGAAGCTCAGCGTATAAAACTTGCATCGTTTTTGGGTGCGGGTAAAAATGCAAATGGTACCACCCTATTTATTTTTGACGAACCCACAACAGGTCTTCATTTTCACGATATAAGTAAATTGCTCGGAGCATTCAATGCACTTATTCGGCAAGGCCATTCGGTAATCGTTATTGAACACAATGCAGAAGTTATTAAATGCGCCGATTGGGTAATTGACCTTGGCCCCGAAGGAGGCGACAAGGGTGGCTACATTGTTTTTGAAGGAACTCCGGAAGACCTTGTCAAATGTGAAAAATCATATACAGGTCAATTTTTAAAAAAGAAAATATAATTTGACAATGAATAAGTTTTTGGTCTTTGCGAATTTAATTTTTCTGTTGGCTGCTTGCTCGTCAACCGAAAATAAGGAAACAAGCCCACCCCTCCCTCCTACTCCACAATCTGTTGCTCAATCTTTTGAAAATTTTGAAAAAGGGAAAATACTATCCGAAATTAAATGCAAAGCCGACACAAGTAATTCATATTCGTTATATGTTCCCAACTCGTACACAGGCACAGTTCCGTTTCCTGTATTATTATTTTTCGATTCGCACGGAGGAGGTGCATATCCCCTGAAAAAATATTTTCCATTAGCCGAAAAATACGGATACATTTTAGCGGGGTCGAACAATTCAAAAAATGGTAATGCCGCCGATTTAAATGCTGCCTTCGCAGGAAATTTAATCTCGGATGTGCGGAAACGCCTAAACATTGACCCGCGACGTATTTACGCTTCGGGCTTTTCGGGCGGCTCCAGAGTAGCTGCATATATGGCTATATACAGAGGAAACATTAATACCGTTATAGGTTGCGGCGCCGGCTGGCCGAATATTGATAAGCCTGTAGCCAATCAATTCAACTATATAGGCATTGTCGGCACAAACGATTTTAATTATACCGAAATGGAAGACCTTGAAAAAATGTTATTGAACTCAACTGCCGAACATATTTTTATTTCATTCAACGGTAAACACGAATGGCCACCCGAAGAAACCATGGCACAAGCTTTTACATGGCTGCAATTTCGTGCCATGAAAGATTTTTTTATACAAAGAAATGATTCAGTAATTAATAATTATGTTGACTTTGAGTTAAAAAAAATTGATACATTATTAAAAACCAAAAAACATAATGACGCTTTTGCCGAAGTAAAACAAGCTATTAATACCACGGCAGGGCTCATCACTAATAAACAAATGATTGACATTTATACACAACTTGAAAAATCTGAAATAATACAGGAAACCTTAAGAAGGAAAGAAGAACTTAGTAAAACAGAAAAAACATTAAAAGAACAATACCTCAATGCGTTGGCAATTAAAGATGCTGCATGGTGGAAAACAGAAACACAAAATCTAACTAATTCAAAAAAGTTTCCGACCGACCAATTGGCTATGAACAAACGCATATTGAGTTACATGAGCCTTGCTTGTTACATGGGCGCCACTCAAATGTTACATACTAATCAGATTAGCGAGGCCGAACATTTTATTTCCATCTATAAAATAGTCGATCCCGAAAATGCCGAAGCTCCCTATCTGCAAGCCACAATTTATTTAGCACAAAATAAAATTGAAAAGGCATTTGCCGAATTAAAAAATGCTGCCAAACTCGGGTTTAAAGAAAACGACCGGTTTTTAAAAGATTTTTCTACGCTAGAAGCAAAACAGAAAGAAATAATTTCCACTGCAATAAAAGAGAATAGTAACAAAGAATAATACTTATTTCAATACCATTATTGTGTCAAAAAAACTAAAAATTGATTTTTATAATATTTACATAAAGTTTATTTATTGATGAACATCCATTTTATTGCCATAGGAGGAAGTGCTATGCACAACATGGCCATAGCTATGCATAAAAAAGGGTTTAAGGTAACCGGGTCGGACGATGAAATAGTTGAACCTTCGAAATCGCGATTGGAAAAATGTGGGTTACTCCCTCTAAAAATGGGCTGGAACACAACTAATATCCATGAAAAAATTGATGCGGTTATCTTAGGTATGCACGCCCGTGCCGACAATCCCGAATTGCTGAAAGCAAAAGAACTTGGATTAAAAATTTACTCCTACCCCGAATACATTTATGAACAAACAAAAGACAAAACCCGCGTAGTTATTGGAGGCAGTCATGGAAAAACAACAATTACTGCAATTATTTTACATGTACTAAATTATTGTAAGCTCAACTGCGATTATATGGT
>JADLGT010000094.1 GCA_020849195.1 Bacteroidia bacterium | reverse complement strand
ACTTGTCGATAATACGTACAATTGGCTTGCGCTGTATTACATCCACTTTTACCTCGCCGTTTATTGTTACATACACTTCTGCTTTCGCAATTGCAGCATGGCTATTGAGTGCGTTTTCGAGTTCGGGCACATTGAGAGTTGATGCAGGCTGACCAATTACCGAGTCGCCCCGCTCAACAATAAGTTCTTGCACATCTTGTGGCTGTACAAATGAATTTTCTTCATCTTGCTGAATAGTTATATCAAGACTTTTGCAAGGTTGTACAGCTTGGCGGGTGTTTACAAAACCAAGACAAACAATCAGTCCGATTATCAATAAACACCAAGTAGATATGATTAAGATTTTTTTCATGCACTTTTTTTTAACACACGGTATTAAAAAAATTAATTTTTAGTTAGTAATTGTTTTTTAATAGGTTCTACAAGCATATCAATATCGCCTGCGCCCAACGTAAGTACTACTTCGGGCTTGCGTTTTGCTAGTTCATCTATTAGGTTATTTTTTTTACAAAGTATTTTATTTTCAATCTTCATTTTACTCAATAACATCGAAGAGCTTACGCCTTCAATGGGTAATTCGCGTGCAGGGTAAATATCGAGCAAGATACATTCGTCCAACAAATCGAGACTTTTTGCAAAGCCATCGGAAAAATCGCGTGTGCGTGTATATAAGTGCGGCTGAAAAATACCTGTTACTTTTTTTCCGGGATACATTTTTTTTACCGATGATATACAAGCACGCAACTCTTCGGGATGATGAGCGTAATCATCGATGTACACTAGTTTATCAGTACGAATCTGATAATCGAACCTCCGTTTAACTCCTTCAAAAGTTTGCAACGCGGCACGAATGGTATTAACCGGTATATTCATGTAAAAAGCCACGGCAATGGCCGCAAGCGAATTTTCTACATTATGTAATCCGGGAATTCCCATTGTTATTTTCTCAATACCTCCTGTTGGTGTTAGCACGTCGTACACATAAGTTCCGTTTGAAATGCTAATATTTTTTGCAGCAAAATCGGCAGGGAGAGTTGTTGAATAGGTGATGTAACTACCCGAATAGGTGAGATTAGGTTCAACTTTTTTATTGACAATTAATTTGCCGCCGGATTTTAATTGCGAAGCGAACTTTGAATACGCATCTTCCATTTGTTTTTTATCTCCATAAATATCAAGATGGTCGGGATCAATAGAAGTAATAACAGCAATGAATGGATGAAGCGATAGAAAAGAACGATCGTATTCATCGGCCTCGGCTACAATTATATTGGAGGAACGGGAGCCTAATAACAAATTGGTGTTGTAATTTTTTGTAATGCCTCCTAAAAAAGCTGAACAATCTACATCCGCAGTTTTAAGAATGTGTGCCACAAGCGAGGAAGTTGTGGTTTTACCATGTGTTCCGGCCACAGCGATAGTATGAGCTTGTTCTGTTAAGTAACCCAATACTTCGGCACGTTTTTTAATGTTTAACCCTAAATCATTAAATAAAACATATTCGCTGTGGCTTTTCGGAACAGCAGGCGTATATACAATAAGCGAATTATCGGCAGTCCATTTATCGGCTGCGAGTTGCATTTTAACTAAGGCTGTGTTTTCTTCAAAATGTATTTTTATTCCTTCTCTCATCAACTCATCGGTTAGTGCTGTTGGAGTTTTATCATAACCGCTTACATCTTTACCCATTGCTTTAAAAAATCGCGCTAAGGCACTCATGCCAATGCCTCCAATGCCTAAAAAATAAAAATGATTTACACGACTTATGTTCACCGGTTGAGCAATTTTAAAACTTCGTTTGCAATATGTTCGGCAGCGTTAGGCTTTGCCAATTTTTTTATACTGTTTTCCAATTGTTTTATTTGCGATTCGTTATTAAGCAAACTCATCAACTCTTGCTCAAGTTTTTCTCGGGCATCGTTGTCGCTAATCATTAATGCCGCATTAGTTGTTACCAAAGCCATCGCATTTTTGGTTTGATGGTTTTCGGCTACATTGGGCGAAGGAATTAAAATACTTGCCTTACCTGCAACAGCTAATTCCGAAAGCGAAATGGCGCCCGCCCTCGAAATAACTACATCGGCTGCAGCATAGGCCATATTCATTTTCGAAATAAAGTCAAACACTTTTATTGTTTTATTATCTGAATAGTTGTTTGCTGCTTCTTGTGCAAGCGGAAAATAGGTCTTACCGGTTTGCCATATTAACTGAATGTTACTCACATTTATGTTGGGCAGTAATTTTTTAATGCTTTCGTTTATTGTTTTCGCACCCAAACTTCCTCCTATTACAAGAACGGTTTTTTTATTTTCATCCAATTCAAAAAAACGTATTGCCTCGTTTCGTTTGCCGGTTATATCTGTAATGTCTTTACGAATAGGGTTACCGGTAATAACAATTTTTTCTTTGGGAAAATATTTTTCCATTCCTTCATACGCCACACATATTTTACTCACTTTAGCGCTAAGTATTTTATTGGTTATTCCCGGATATGAGTTTTGTTCCTGTATAAGCGTTGGTATTCCTTTTGTAGCAGCCACCTGCAACATAGGGCCACTGGCATAACCTCCGGTTCCAATGGCAATATCGGGCTGAAATGTTGTAAATATTTTTTTTGCTTTTATAATGCTTGCAATTATTTTAATCGGAAATAATAAATTGGATAAGGTAAATTTTCTCTGCAACCCGCTTATCCACAAACCTTCAATTTTGTATCCGGCCAAAGGCACTTTTTCCATTTCCATTCTGCCTTTTGCGCCCACAAATAAAAAATCAACATTACTGTAAACAGTTTTTATTGCATTGGCAATTGCAACAGCCGGAAAAATATGACCGCCGGTACCACCGCCGCTAATAATTACTTTAAGCTGTTTCAACAGGCTCTTTATTTTTTTCTTTCTCTAACTCTCGGCTAACACTTAGCACAATTCCTATGGCAATGCTTGCAAACCAAATAGATGTTCCGCCCATGCTTACCAATGGCAGCGGTTGCCCCGTTACCGGAAATAGATTAACGGCAACCGCCATATTTATCATAGCCTGAAATACCAAACTGAAGGACAAACCTATTGCCAGCAAGGTTGCAAATGTTTTGTCGCTTTTGCCGGCAATACGCACAGCCCTGAAAAATAAAATCACGTATAAAAACACAAGCACTATTCCTGCAATCAATCCGTATTCTTCAATAAGTATGGCATAAATAAAATCCGACGAAGCCTGTGGCAAAAAATTTCGTTGTGTGCTGCCCCCCGGCCCTTTGCCTAAGGGGCCACCCATAGCTATTGCTATTTTAGCTTGCTCGGCCTGATAATTGGTTTGACTATCGCCATTCGAAAAATTTTCGACGCGTGCCTTCCATGTAGCTACGCGATTATTAATATTTGGGAAGGCAAAAACAATTCCAATAAAAATTCCAAAACAAACAATACCGATGCCAACTAACGACAGAATGTATTTTAAATTAACTCGTCCGATGAACATCAATACTAAACAGGTAACGAATAATACCGCAGCGGTAGAAAAATTGGCAGGAAGTATTAGCCCACAGATAATAAGTACCGGAATAAGTATGGGCATAAATCCTTCTTTAAAATCTTTTATCTGCCCTTGCTTTATGGTGAGCACACGAGCAACATAAGTAATGAGTGCGAGCTTAGCAAAATCAGAAGTTTGAAATGTTAAACTTGTTCCGGGTATTTTAAGCCAACGACTGGCCTCGCCGGCACTAACACCTTTAAGCAGTGTAAATAAAAGCAGTGGCACAGAAATGTACAACGCTATTTGCGACAAGCGCGAGAAATAAGTGTATTTTACTTTATGTGTTAAATACATCAGCAATAAACCAAACCCTATTATTGTTGTGTGTTTAAACAAATAGTATTCTGTATCGCCGGCCTTGTAGCGGTATGCAAGTGCTACAATAGAGCTATATACCACAAGTATTGATATGAGCGACAGCAATAAGACGATTACCCAGATGACTTTATCGCCTCGTATATTGGGAAACAAATTCACGTTGTTTGTGTTTTAGTTTATAATGAACGAACAGCCGCTTTAAACTGATGACCGCGATCTTCAAAGTTTTCAAATAAGTCAAAACTGGCGCATGCGGGCGACAATAAAACGGTATCGCCTTTTTTAGCCAACTTACACGACTGTGCTACTGCTTCCTGCGCTGAAGTTACTTCAACAATATTTTCAACGGCTCCTTTAAAAGCTCTTTGAATTTTTTTATTGTCTTTGCCCAAACAAACAATCGCTTTCACTTTTTCTTTTACCATATCCATAAGCATGCTGTAATCATTTCCTTTATCAACGCCGCCAAGAATAAGCACAACAGGGTGTTGCATACTTTCGAGCGCATACCATGTTGAATTTACATTGGTAGCTTTTGAGTCGTTAATAAATTCAACGCCGTTAACTTTCGCTACAAATTCCAACCGGTGTTCAACATTTTGAAAATCGGAAAGACTGTCGCGAATAATTTCTTTACGAACGTCGGTTAGTTTTGCAACTATTGCAGCCGCCATGGAGTTGTAGATGTTGTGTTTGCCCTGCAGGGCCAGTTCTTGAATTGACATAAGGGTTTGGTTTGTTTGGTTTATATTAACTATTAGTTGGTTTTCATTTAGGTATGCGCCCTGCTCCACTTTTTGTTTTATGGAAAAAGAATATTGACGGGCTTGTATGTTTTTTTTCTCTACTTCTTTTGCGGTAACCTCATCATCAAGGCAATAAATAAATGCATCCCCTGCGGTTTGATTTTGTATCACTCTGAATTTTGAGTCAACATAATTTTGCAATTTGTAGTTGTACCTGTCGAGGTGATCGGGAGTGATGTTGAGCAATACTGCCACATCGGCTTTAAAGTTGTACATGTCGTCTAGCTGAAAACTGCTAAGCTCAAGCACATAGTAATCGTGTTTATTTTCGGCAATCTGCAATGCAAAACTTTTTCCCACATTACCTGCCAAACCCACATTCAAACCGGCTTTCTTTAGGATATGATAAGTAAGCAGGGTGGTGGTAGTTTTACCATTGCTGCCGGTTATGCAAATCATTTTTGCGTTTGAATACCTGCCGGCAAATTCTATTTCGGAAACAACCGGCGTACCTTTTCTCTTCAGCTTCACAATCAAATCTGTCTTATCGGGAATGCCGGGACTCTTAATCACTTCATCTGCAGTCAGAATCATTTCTTCCGTATGATTTTCTTCCTCCCATGTAATGCCATATTGAACAAGGAGACTTTTATACTTGTCTTTAATTTTTCCTTTATCCGACAAAAACACATCGAAACCTTTGCTCTTGGCCAACACCGCTGCCCCTGTGCCGCTTTCACCTGCTCCAAGTATTACTACTCGCAGGGGTTTAATCAAATCTTTGTTAGTTCTATTTTTCAAATTTTCCATATAAAATTCTCGTCGCTTTTCCTTCCCGCATGAGGAACAGAAATTTCTATCTCAGTTTTAATGTTACTATTGTTAGTATGGCCAATGCTACACCAACAATCCAAAAGCGCGATACAATTTTTGCTTCGTGCATTCCTGCTTTTTGGTAATGATGGTGCAGAGGCGACATTTTAAACACTCGTCTTCCTTCGCCATATTTTTTCTTTGTGTATTTGAAATAACTTACCTGTATCATCACCGATAAGTTTTCGATGAGGAAGATGCCGCACATAATGGGAATAAGAAGTTCTTTACGAATAGAGATGGCACAAACCGCAATGATACCTCCCAAGGCAAGACTACCTGTGTCGCCCATAAACACCTGCGCCGGATAGGTATTGTACCACATAAAACCAACACAAGCACCTACAAAGGCGCTCATGTACACCACCAGTTCACCGCTGTTGGGTATGTACATAATGTTGAGGTAATCGGCAAAAATGGTATGACCCGATACGTAGGCAAGCACAACGAGTGTTGCGCCTATTATAGCCGACGAGCCTGTGGCAAGCCCGTCGATACCGTCGGTTATGTTGGCGCCATTGGATACTGCAGTAACAATAAAAATTACTAACGGAATAAAAATTATCCATGCCCACTTTTTATATCCTTTACCTATCCATTTCAACAAGATTGCATAATCAAATTCGTTGTTCTTTACGAATGGAATAGTTGTCTTCATCGACTTTTGTGTCCCTTTGGCGTAAATGGGAACACTGCTCATTGCGGATCTACCGTTTTCTTCGCCTATATCATATTTATGCGGGCTATATAATTTATTTTTCATTGTAACTTCGGGATGAAAAAAGAGCGTAACTCCTACAATCAGTCCTATTCCCACCTGTCCAATTATTTTAAATCGACCGTGTAAGCCTTCTTTATTTTTTTTAAACACTTTTATATAATCGTCAAGAAAACCAATGAGGCCAAGCCATACAGTAGATACGAGCATGAGTATGATGTAAACGTTATGTAGTTTGGCGAAGAGCAGGGTAGGAACAATAATTGCTGCAAGAATGATGAACCCTCCCATTGTTGGAGTTCCTTGCTTTTTTGTTTGCCCTTCAAGGCCAAGGTCGCGGATGGTTTCGCCAACTTGTTTTTTTCTAAGAAATTCGATGAGCCTTTTTCCAAACAACATGGAAATGATGAGCGATGTGATAAGCGCCATGGCTGCGCGAAACGAAATGTAGCGAAACACGCCCGCTCCGGGTAAATCATACTGGTTATTTAAAAAATCAAATAAATAGTACAACATCAGTGTTCGAACAGTTTTAAATTTTCTTTTAAAATTTCCATGTCATCAAAGTCGTGTTTCACACCTTTTATTTCCTGATATGTTTCATGACCTTTTCCGGCCAGCAAAATGATATCGCCGGGATTAGCCATTGAGCATGCCGTTTTAATGGCTTCTTTTCGATCGGGAACAGTAAGTGTTTTTTTATAGTGTAGCGCCTCTACTCCTTTTTGCATTTGTTTAATAATTTCTATGGGATCTTCGAACCTTGGGTTGTCGGATGTGAGAATTACTTTTGTGCTGAGTTCGCAGGCTATCTTGGCCATGATGGGGCGCTTCTTCGCATCGCGATCGCCTCCACAACCTACAATACAAATTACCTGCTCGTTTCCGGTACGTATATCATTTACAGTATTGAGCACATTCAGCAAAGCATCGGGTGTGTGTGCGTAATCAACAATTCCTACAATTCCATTTTCGGTACGCACATATTCAAATCTTCCTTCAACCGGATTAAGATTACTGAGCGTAGTGAGTATGTTGATTTTATTTTCTTTTAATAGCGATGCTGTTGCATACACAGTAAGCAAATTGTAAGCATTAAAACTACCGATGAGTTTAGTCCACACCTCCGAGCCATCAATATTTAGCAGTAAGCCACCAAACTGATTTTCGATGATTTTACATTTGTAATCAGCATTTGTTTTCAGCGCATACGTTTTCTTTTTTGCTTTCGTATTTTGTAACATAACCATAACGTTTGCATCATCTTTATTAACAAAGGCAAATGCATCTTCACCGAGTTGATCAAAAAATCCTTTTTTAGCTTTTATGTATTCGTCAAATGTTTTGTGATAGTCGAGATGATCGTGTGTGATGTTGGTGAAAACAGCCCCAAAAAAAGTTAAGCCGCTAATTCTGTGCTGCACAACGGCATGCGAGCTAACTTCCATAAAACAATACTGGCAGCCTTTATCGGCCATTTGTTTCAGCAAATTGTTTAAAGCAACTGCGTCGGGCGTAGTGTGAGTTGCGGGAAGTGTTTCAAGATTTATCCGATTACTTACCGTAGATAATAAACCTGTTTTATATCCAAGGGTTTTAAATAAATTGAAAAGCAACGTAACTGTTGTTGTTTTTCCGTTTGTACCGGTTACTCCTACTAATTTTAATTTAGAGGATGGATTGTCAAAGAAATTGGATGCAATGACGCCCAGTGCGTAGGCGCTGTCTGTTACGCGTACATAAGTTACATAATCATTAATAGCTGCGGGCAGCTCTTCGCAAACAACAGCAATCGATCCGGAGTCGATAACTTGCTGTATAAATTTGTGCCCATCACTTTGTGTACCTTTTACGGCAACAAACAAGCTGTCTTTTTCGGCTTTTCTGGAGTCAAAACAAACGGAGGTGATAGCGAGATTGGTTGACCCGATTACTTCAACCAGTCCTGTTTTGTAGAGAATGTCTTTTAATAATTTCATAAGCGTCTTACATCTTCATCTCCCACTTTGTTAGTGTGGAAAAAGTTGACTTTAGGTTAGCTCCAATTGTATTGTTGTCCCTTTTATAAATTTTGTACCTGCTTCTATTGATTGTTTTGTAATGACTCCGCTGCCAATCAGTTTAACACGAAAGCCGTTATTTTCGAGTAGAAATAGCGCATCCTGTGCACACATTCCAAGTACATTGGGTACGATATTTTTTTTAAGGTCATCTGCTACTTTCCATGTTGGCAGAACAATTGACAAAGAATCTTTTAGCTGCGGATAGGTCCACCCCGATGCAAATGATTCGCTCTGGGTTTTTATGTCAAGAACAGTAAGTGATTTTGAAATATCTTTATACACACCGGGTTTTACAGCTGGTGCCCTAAGAGCAAACTCGGGCTGAACAGCATTAATTTCTTTATGAATTTCAAGGCTAGTAGAATAAATTTTATCGGCAATATCTTTGAATACCGGACCTGCAACTTTTGCTCCATAATACTCGCCCGATGAGGGCGAACTGACTACCACTATACATGAATACTTTGGGTTGTCAGCCGGAAAATAGCCTACAAACGATGCCTGGTAAATTGCTTTTTTGTCGCGATCTTTATACGATCCGTTAACAAGTATTTGTGCAGTTCCTGTTTTTCCGGCAACAGTAAACGCCGAATTTTTCAAAGCCTTGCCGGTTCCGTGTGCAACAACTCCTTCCATCATCCGTTTAGCCATCTCAATAGTTTTGCGCGAACAAATGGGAGATGTGCCAACAATTTCGGGCTCAAATTTTTTAATTACCCGTCCTTTTTTTCTTATTTCAGATACAAATTGGGGCCGCACTGTTATGCCGTTATTTGCTACCGCATTATAAAAAGAAAGAAGCTGTAAGGGCGCAATAGAAAGCTCATAGCCATAGGCCATTTGAGGCAATGTTACGCCCGACCAATCTTTATCTTTTATTGTTTTAATACGGGGTTTGGCTTCGCCGGCAATGGCAATTCCGAGAGCATTATTGAGATTGAATTTACAAAGTCGATCAACAAATTTTTGAGGATCCTTGGCATAGTGGCGGTAAATAAGTTTTGCAACGCCAACGTTCGACGATTGCTCGAACACTTCCTGAACGGTCATTTTGGATTTTTCGGGATGGTGTGAGTCTTTTACCTGTACATCAAAAAATTTACACGAACCGTTGCCCACATCCACAGTATCATTTAGATCTATGTAGCCATCTTCCATAGCGGCCATGAGCGATGCCAGTTTAAATGTAGAACCCGGATCGGTAGCGCTGCCTATGGCGTAATTGTAGTTTTCTACATATTCTCCCGAGTCTTTTCTCGATAGGTTAGCTATAGCCTTCACTGCACCGGTATTCACATCCATAAGTATGGCACAACCGTGATCGGCGTTGTGTTTAGCTAATTGCGTAAGTAAAGAATGTTCGGCAACATCTTGAATATTAATATCGATAGTAGAAATTACATCACTGCCATCTTCGGGTTCCAGTTCATTCTCGTCGGTAAGCGGCATCCAAACACCTCCGGCAATTTTTTGCATAAGCCTGCGCCCAACAGTTCCTTTCAAATACTGATTGTATGCACCCTCAAGACCTATTGGTTTCACCTCCTCGCGATCATAGCCAATGGTTCGTGAAGCAAGCAGTTGAAAAGGTCGCTCGCGCTTACTGGTTTGCAGTACAACAAATCCGCCCTTGTTTTTTCCCAAACGAAACAGCGGGAATTTTTTAATCAACTGTAGTTGTTTGTATGAAACTTCTTTAGCTAACTGTACATAACGATCGCCCGAAGTGCGGGCAAGCCGTAACTCACTGAAATATTCTCTTCTTGATTTATTGCCTAATAAATTGGCCAGTGCAACGGAAAGGGAATCGGCTTTTTTGTTAAACTCGGACGACGACAGTTGTTTAATATATTCTGTATTTACATCAATGCCTATTTCGTAATAAGGCAAGGAGGTAGCAAGTAAGTTTTGGTTTACGTCGTAAATATTTCCGCGCGACGCATCTACCACAAACTCTTGTGTAGTGAGCGTTTTAGCTCTTGCACGCCACATTTCTCCCTCTTTAAACTGAATAAGCGCTACCCGTGTAATTATAGAGACACCGAAGAGGCATATACATACATATACGAGTATAACACGCCACATTATGTCTTTTTTAATTTCCAAGATTAATCTGAATGAGTTTCGGGTTTATCAGTTTGTACTACTATTTTTTTGGGAGGCACCACCGACTCTTTAATTCCAAATTGTGCCGTTGATTTTGCTACTTCGGATTGTTTACTCATAAACATCAAATCGGATTTTGTAATGATGTATTCCGAATGCAATTCTTTTAGTTCGCCGGTTAGTTTATTTTGCTTACGAATTTTGGCCTCTGCGTAATAGCCGTTAGCAATATAGATGAGTGCCAACAGCGATAAAAAGAGCATGAACGGCAGCAGACGCGTCGTTTCTTCGCGCGACAAAAAGTTGCCGCTTACTACACTTTGAAACGAACGGATTACTTTTTTCATAGTTTTTCTGCTATCCTGAGTTTTGCACTCCGTGCTCGACTGTTTTGTTCTAATTCTTTTTCGCCGGGCATAATTGGTTTTCGTGTTATTACTTTAAATGGTACTAAAGGATTACCAAAAAAATCTCGTTCCGAATCGCCCTCAAACTTTCCGCTTCTCATAAAATTTTTTACCAACCTGTCTTCTAACGAATGGTACGATATGACAACTAACCGACCTCCGCTTTTCAATACATCTACACTTTGCATTAGCAACTCTTTCAATGCATCCAACTCATTATTCACTTCAATTCTCAAAGCCTGAAACAACTGTGCGTGGTATTGATTTTCTTTTCCCTTCCTCACGAACTGATTAGCTATTTCTTTTAAATCGTTTACGGTTTCAACAGGTTTTGATTTACGCAGTGTGCACAACGTACGCGCCAAGCGCGAGGCATTTTCTAATTCGCCATATTCAATAAAAACTTTTTTCAATTTATCTTCTTCATAAGTGTTAAGTACTTCGCTTGCTGTAAGCCGCTGACCTTGATTCATCCTCATGTCGAGTTCAGAATCGAAACGTGTTGAAAAACCTCTTTTCGGTTCATCAAACTGATGCGATGAAACACCTAAATCGGCCAGTATGCCATCAAGAGGACTTGCGCTATACAAATCCAAATTCTTTTTTAAGAACCTGAAATTCTGTTTCACCGGTATTATGCGATCGTCTTCGATTTTATTATTTACCGCCTCCTCATCCTGATCGAAAGCAATCAGTTTTCCGGTTAAAAGGTGTTTCAAAATTTCGCTTGAATGTCCTCCGCCTCCGTATGTTACATCGGCGTAAATACCATCCGGCTTAATGTTCAATCCTTCAATACAATTTTGTAAAAGAACGGGTATGTGATAATTATTTTTTGTCATCGTGATCATTCAATCCGGCTCCACCCATCACGTCTTCTGCCAGCTTATCAAAGTCGGCACTGTTTTCTTTAATAAATTTTTCGTAAGCCCGTTTGTCCCACAATTCAATTCTATCTGTTGCTGCAGCCAACACCACATCTTTTTTAATTCCCGAAAACTCAACGAGATCTTTTGGAATGAGGATGCGTGCGCTATCATCCACCTCAACTGATTTCACGCCGTAATTAAACATGCGAATGAATTCTACATTCTTCTTCACAAAGCGATTCAGCTTGTTTACGTCTTTTACCATTTCATTCCATGTCGCCATGGGATAGAGTTCCAGCGATTTACTGAATATGCTTCGCTTAATTACGAAGCCTTGCTTGAGCACTTGCGCTAACTGCTTTTTCAGCGAGCCGGGAAGCAGCACACGCCCTTTCGCATCTGCACTGCACTCATAAACGCCGAATAAGCTAACCATAGAAAAATTTCTTGCGTGTAAAGCTACATAAATTTTTCCCACATTTTACCACTTTCTCCCACTTTTGTTGAAAACTTTTCTGAAGCAATGAAAAACGAAAACGAAAAGATTGTTGATTTGAAAAATGATTTCGTGCCGAACATAAGTACAGCTAATGGTTTCAGAAACTATACATTTACTTGTAACAGCAATTATGTGAACGTATAATGTGGGGCGAAAAAGAGAGGGCGATGTTGTTTTGAACAAATAAAAAAATTACGACCTTTCAATATGGATTCAGAGAAAAAAATACTTCGGGTGGATATAGAAAAAATTATTGGAGAGAAAAATCCCGGACTGCTGAAGCTGTTGCCTCGCTTTATATTAAACTATATAAAGAAAATTATTCATCAGGATGAAGTAAATATTTTTCTGCAGAAACATGTCAATGATTACGGGCTTGATTTCGCAAAAGCCGTTGTTAATGAGTTTGAAGTGAATATTACCAGCGAAGGACTTCAGCACATCCCTAAATCCGGAGGATGTGTAATTGCTGCCAACCATCCGCTGGGAGGTCTCGATGCACTGCCACTAATGATTGAGATGAGTAAGGTACGCAGCGACATGAAATTTTTAGTAAACGATATTTTGATGGTGCTTGAAAATCTCGGTTCTTTATTTGTTCCTATTAATAAGCACGGAAAAAATGCGACCGAAAATATACAGCGCATTTCCAATACATATTCATCGGATAACTGTACACTAATATTTCCCGCAGGACTTGTATCGCGTAAGCAAAAAGGAGTAATTAAAGATTTGGACTGGCATAAAAGTTTTATTACGCAATCGGTTAAACACAAACGAAATATTATACCTGTTTATATTGATGCCCGAAACTCAAACTTTTTTTACAACCTCGGATTATGGCGAAAAAGAATGGGTATTCAATCAAACATTGAAATGTTTTATCTTGTAAATGAAATGTACAAACAACGAAACAGAAACATAAACATTATATTTGGTGAGGCTATCTCATATACTACTTTTTCAAAAGAACATTCGGACAGGCATTGGGCCAGAGCTGTGAAAGAACACGTGTATGGGTTGCCAACCGGAAGGAAACATTTGCCGGTTTTGTCCGTATAAATTCAGTAATTAATTTACCATGAAGGAAATTATTGCCCCCATAAGCAGAGAAATTTTACTTGCCGAACTCACAAAAGAAAAATTTGTGCGCGACACCAACAATGGAAGCAATGAAATTTATGTAATCACCAATAACGATTCTCCAAATGTAATGCTCGAAATAGGCCGGCTACGTGAAATTACTTTTCGAGATGCCGGCGGCGGCACAGGTAAGGAAACTGATATTGACAATTTTGATGTATCAACTACACCCTACAAACAACTTATTGTATGGAACCCGGCTGAAAGGGAAATAGTAGGCGGATATCGCTATATACATTGTGCTGACTCCATCGGTCCGCAGGGCGAAATAAATTTGGCTACAACGGAGTTGTTTGAATTTTCAGAAACCTTTAAACAAAAATATCTTCCTTATACCATTGAATTGGGGCGCTCCTTCGTTCAACCCAAGTTTCAACCAAGCAGCGAAAACCGTAAAGGTTTATTTTCACTCGATAATTTGTGGGACGGGCTCGGAGCTTTGGTAGTTGACAACGCCGATGTAAAATACCTTTACGGAAAAGTAACCATGTACACCGATTTTAATACAACAGCCCGCGATATGATACTCTCATTCATGAGCTATTATTTTCCGGATAATGAAAAATTAGTTTGGCCTCACAATCCTGTTCAACTAAAAAATGACATGACTGCTTTTTTAAAATCGCTCGAAGGGCAAAGCTATAAAGACGGTCATCGCCTGCTCAATCAAAATGTACGTTCGTTGGGCGAAAATATTCCTCCGCTTATTAATTCATACATGAACCTTTCCGCTACTATGCACACTTTTGGAACCGCTATCAATACGCACTTTGGCGAAGTGGAAGAAACCGGAATACTGGTAACTATTGCTGATATATACGATACCAAAAAAGAGCGGCATGTAGCATCATACAGAAAGACTTAAATTAAAAATCGTTTGGATGATGCTTTTAGGGTTTCATTACAGAGCTGAAGTTCCCTTTGATTATAATGTGGCTGCAATAACGGTTGACTTACACTCACCGAACCCAATTCGCACTCCATTTTTTTGAGCGAATCCTTTGACGATGACAGTATCACCATCATTAATAAATTTACGCTCGCTACCATCAGGCAATTGAATAGGTTTAGTTCCGCGCCAGGTTAATTCCATCATCGATCCAAAAGAGCCTTCATCGGGTCCGCTTATAGTACCCGATGCCATCAAATCGCCCACGTTGATGTTGCAGCCGTTTACGGTGTGATGTGCAAGTTGTTGCTCCATTGTCCAGTACATGTATTTGTAGTTGGATGAACATATTTTGAAAGCTTGGGTTCCTTTGCTTTCAATAAATACTTCGAGGTTGATGTCGATGTTTTTTTTGCCTGTGTATTGTAAATAGGGAAACACTTCGGGTTCCTGCTTATAGCCTTCTACCCGATAAGGTTCCAGCGCATCGAGTGTTACCACCCAGGGCGAAATAACCGACACAAAATTTTTTGCGAGAAAAGGTCCCAGTGGAACATACTCCCACGATTGAATATCGCGCGCGCTCCAATCGTTAAATAAAACCATTCCGAAAATATGATCGCCGGCTTGCGAAGTAGTTACACTTTCTCCAAGTTGGGTTGGCTTTCCAATAATAAAAGCTGTTTCAAGTTCAATGTCGAGTAATTTAGTGGGACCAAATACCGGGGTTTCAACTCCTGCGGGTTTTTGTTGACCTTTTGGTCGGCGAAAATTTGCACCCGAAACAACAATGGAAGAGGCTCTGCCATGATAACCAACCGGTATGTATTTCCAATTGGGCAACAGTGCATTTGCCGGGTCGCGCAACATTTTACCCATATTGGTTGCGTGGTCAATGCTCGAATAAAAATCGGTATAGTCGCCTACTTTAACAGGCATCATCATTTGCACATCTTTTAATGCAAGCAATACTTTTTTTTGTGCATTGGAGTTGTCACGTAATTCGGCGTTTGCAGCATTTAATAAATCCGAAACACGTTGGCGAACTGCCCGCCACACAGGTTGTCCAAGTGCGATAAAGTCGTTGAGAAAAGGTTTTGAAAACACCTGCGTGTCGAATCGTAAATCGTTGAAATAACCAAGTTTCGATACGGCAGCAAGGTCAAGCACATAGTCGCCAATAGCCACACCTGTACGTGGTTTTAGCCCATCTGTTTTAAAAATACCGAAAGGTAAATTTTGAATGGGAAAATCGCTGTCCTTGTTTACGGTTATCCACGATTTGAGCGAAGGATTATTGGGAATGATAAGCATAATTTTTTTGACTTAATGGGATACAATTATTTTTTCCGCTCCCAGTAATTCGTTGCGTGCGGACAGGACCCTGAAAAAATAAATACCCGGCGTTACATTGTCGGTATTCCATATCGAACCGGTGTGTATAAGCCGACCCTCAATATCGAAGACTTGAACTTCGTCGGATGCGGAAATGTTAGCGATGGTTATTTCATTTTCGTTCCGGATAACGAAGTAATTATTTTTTTTGGAAACAGAATATGTGCCTGTACTTGGGTCGTACTCATAACAACCTATATCGTATGTTCCACCAATGGGGCGAGGTTTCATGTCTCGGTCGTTGGTTACGTCGGTCGAAACTATCGCTGTTCCTGCATTAACTGCAACAGCTCCGCTCTTCAGGTGATAATCGTTATTGTTCGCATCTGCAAAAAGTGCAGTAAGTGCAGGGGCAAGAATTGAATTTTGGTCGTAACCATAACCTTCCCATGTTGCAAGGTTTTTGGAGCATCCGTCATCTACGTCGCAAAATTTATCGCTCACAACATTGTAATTGCTTACAATGCCGGTTTGTGTGTAAGTTTCTTTTTCGAGTGCAATGGCTCCTTTCCACGAGTGGAGGTTGATGAGAATGTTGTTGTAAATAGTTATGTTGCTTGCGTCGTCAATAACATGAAGTGCCCAGCGACCGTCGGCAGGGACAATAATGGTGTTGTTGTACACTTTCACATTTTTACAGCCCGCCGCTGCATCGCCGTGGAAAAGTGTGATGCCGGATGAGTTGCGGTTGTTGTAAATAAGATTATTAGCCACAATGGCTCCGTCAAGCCCTTGCAGGTTAAGCCCTGCACCTGTTTTGTTTTCGAAAATAATGTTGTGTGTAATTGTCGAGTTAACACTTATTCCAGGTGCTCCGCTGGATATATCGGGATTGAACTGTATGCCCGATCTTGTATTATAGCTGCACACGTTGTAGCGCACAACGGCATTATCGCTGTTGTTCGACACATATATTCCGTGTTCTCCGTGCGAGCGTCTGCAAACATTATTTTCAACGGTAAGGTAATCGGTAAATCCGGTGAATATGCCTCTGTAGCAACTGTCGCAATAGTTATTCCTTATGGTGATGTGGTCCGCAGTAACAGCGCGGATACCTTCTTTCAGCATTTTTTTTATGTTGAATCCAATCACTTCAACATAATTGTTATTTTCAATATTAATACCGTTGTTGTTGTATTTTGGAGTGGTTATCCACACGTTTTTTCCGGTGGCCATGTACACAATAGGATCGCTGGACGTACCATTGGCTTTATTCATGTGGTTGAAACCTGTGTAATTGCCATCGGCTACCAAAATGCTATCGCCGGCAACAACCATGTCGGTAGCTTTTTGAATGGTTAAAAACGCCAATCCGGTAGAAAGCCCGTTGTTGCTATCCTTCCCGCTGTTGCTGATATAGTATGTTTTTGAATGTACAGCAAGAGCTGCTCCAAATACAATTGTAAAAAGAATTTGTTTTCTCAAGGTTATTGATTTTAAAAAATTAGTATGCAAACAATGGATATTTTTTCATTTTGGTATTCACTTTTTTTCTTACTGCCGCAATTATTTTTTCGTTTTCACAATTCATCAGCACCTCATCAATCAAATCTACAATTTGTGGAATGTCTTTTTCTTTCAAGCCCCTGGTGGTGATTGCGGAAGTTCCAACCCGGAAACCCGATGTAACAAATGGTGATTTATCATCGAACGGAACCATGTTTTTATTCACGGTGATGTCGGCTTTCACCAGCGCATTCTCGGCTTGTTTTCCTGTTAAATTTTTCGAACGCAGGTCAATAAGCATACAGTGGTTATCGGTACCGCCCGAAATAACTCCATATCCTTTATCAACAAAACATTTGGCCATTACTTTTGCATTTTTTGTTACCTGCAATACATATTTCATAAAGCTGTCTTGCAGCGCTTCGCCAAAGGCAATAGCTTTAGCGGCAATAACATGTTCGAGCGGACCGCCTTGCGAGCCGGGAAACACCGCTCCATCCAACACAGCCGACCTCATTTTAATTTCGCCTTTAGGAGTTGTTAGCCCCCATGGATTTGGAAAATCTTTTCCCATCAAAATCATTCCACCGCGCGGGCCACGCAGCGTTTTGTGTGTAGTTGTAGTAACAATGTGGCAATGTGGCATGGGGTCGTTCATCAGCCCGCGGGCAATTAAGCCAGCCGGATGCGAAATGTCGGCTAAAAGTAAAGCACCAACTTTATCGGCTATTTCACGGAAACGTTTATAATCCCAGTCTCTAGAGTAAGAGGATGCGCCACAGATAATAAGTTTTGGTTTTTCCTGTATTGCTTTTGCTTCAACCTTGTTGTAGTCAATGCGACCGGTTTCTTTTTCAACTCCGTAAAAAGTTGCACGGTAAGTTTTCCCCGAAAAGTTAACCGGCGATCCGTGTGTGAGGTGTCCGCCATGCGACAGGTCGAAGCCAAGAATGGTATCGCCGGGTTTAAGTACGCCCAACATAACGGCACCGTTGGCTTGCGAACCCGAGTGGGGCTGCACGTTGGCCCACTCGGCATTGAACAATTGTTTGGCTCTGTCAATAGCCAACTGTTCTACTTTGTCAACTACTTCGCAACCTCCGTAGTAGCGCTTGCCTGGAAACCCTTCGGCGTATTTGTTGGTTAAACATGAGCCCATGGCTTTCATTACCTGGTCGCTCACATAGTTTTCGGAAGCAATAAGTTCAACACCATACGTTTGGCGGTGCAACTCTTCTTTTATCAGGTTAAATACAACGGCATCTTTTTTCATCTGTATATGTTTTAGGTTTGTAATTGTCAGATACCTGCCTGTTGCAGACAGGGAACACCCATGATATTCATTTGTGTTTGTGATACCATAGGTATCAAGGATGTTTCATCTCACTATTATTTTAAAATTATTGTTAGTGTTCAGGTACGAATTTAACAAACGAATTTTATTTACAAACATCCGGTTATCAACATTCACACCAAGTCTATCCATGTATTGTTTCACTTTTTCCGTAACTCATAATTATTTTCGATTCGTAGGCTAACCATTCCTTCCAGCGGTTATCTACCTCAACGGGGTTCAGGTATTTTTTTGCGAGCTGAATAAAGCTTGTGTAATGACCCGCCTCGCTTGCCATTAACTCGCGGTAAAATTCAGAAAGCTCTTTGTCGGAAATTGTTTCGCTTAACACTTTAAAACGTTCGCAACTGCGGGCTTCTATCATAGCTGCAAAAAGTAAGCGATCCATCAATGCAATGTCGCGACTCATGCCTTTGCGCATAAACTTATACAGTTCGTTTACATAACTGTCTTTGCGTTCGTGCCCTAAAACAAATCCTCTCGCAGTAATTTTTTCGTGTACCCTGGCAAAATGTTCAAGCTCTTCTTTGGCTATAGCCAATAATACATTTACCATTTCAGTAAATTCGGGATAATTTACGATTAACGAAATGGCATTGGATGCAGCTTTTTGTTCGCACCAAGCATGGTCAATTAATATTTCTTTAAGATTAGATTCGGCAATATGAGCCCAACGCGGGTCGGTGGGTAATTTTAATCCGAGCATATTACTGTTCTTTGGTAAAATACTTTATGAGCGGTCCGCTGATTAA
Organism: Bacteroidia bacterium; assembly: GCA_020849195.1. Classification (GTDB taxonomy): domain Bacteria; phylum Bacteroidota; class Bacteroidia; order JABDFU01; family JABDFU01; genus JABDFU01. The sequence continues at coordinate 255 of JADLGT010000094.1, read as the reverse complement.
ACTTGTAACCAAAGCCATAACCACTAACGATACAAACATTTTTTCGTGAATCAAACCTGCATTTAAGGCCAAAGTCCCTAAAATAATTTCCATAGCACCACGTGCTGTTAGTCCAAAGCCGACTGCAAGCGATTCGTTACGTTTTAATCCGCCTATATATGCTCCAAGGCTTGCCCCAAGCGATTTGCACACAACGGCAATAACCAAAACTATCAGCGTGAGTTGCCAATCGAAATTGCTTATAAAATCTACTTT
>JADLGT010000093.1 GCA_020849195.1 Bacteroidia bacterium | reverse complement strand
TACACCCATGTGAGGCAGCATACTGTATTCCCGTGTAGGATGCAATAAGATTTCCGCCAGAATCAGCAATTTTAACCGGCAAAAATTTACAATTAAATCCAACGCCGGCAACACCTGTGCTATTGTCGGTAGATGCTGCAGCAATTCCGCTTACATGCACGCCGTGTGCAGAACCTTGCCAAGTGGGATCGTTATCAAGCATGGCCACGTCCCACCCTGAAAAATTATCAATATATCCGTCTCCGTCATTATCCACTCCATCAACAGGGTCGTTATAATTGTGTTTGATGTTTTCTTTTAGATCCGGATGATTGGGATCAGTTCCGGTATCTGTAATCCCAATGATTACAGTTGTATCGCCTTTTGATATGTCCCATGCCTGCGGAGCGCTGATTTTAGCAATATGATATTGTGTGTTAACCGAAGGATCGTTTACTGTGTATGAAAGTTTGGGAATAACGTGAGGTTCGGCATAATCGAATATGCCAAGCATAGCCAATTTGTTGAGAGCCGTTTGCAACGGAGTGGCTGTGGTGTATTTATATTCATAAATAAGCGAAAGATCGGTAAGTTTTTGCCCTCGTTCGTTATACATTCTTCGGGGTTGTTGTTCGTACGGATAAATTTTACCGAAGCTTTTTACACCCAACTCTTGCATCAATAATTTTAACTGCGGATAATTAACATCCTTGTCGGAACAAAGTGAACGATATGTGTTGCTCACTTTAAGGATAATTGTTTTACTCATATAGTCGGTTCCCTCAATTGTGTTTTCAGGTAGTTGAAAACGAGGCGTAGTTGATTTGATGTTTTTTTGTGCGGTCACACCACTTATCAATAGTAAGGTGGCGAGCAGAATTGAGGTGGCAGAATAACGTTGAAACATGGGCGGTGTTTTTATAATAAATAAAATTTTTTCGGTTCATGCAGAGAAAAAAGGTCGATCCTGATTTTATGGGAACGACCTTTTTTCTTGAAATAAAATATACAATTTACTTAGCAACCATCATTTTACTTACAAGTTTAGTATCGCCGGCAACAAGGCGGTAGTAATAAACCCCATTCGTTAATTTCGATACATCAACCGTGAAACGGTGATTACCGCCGCTAAATTCGCCGGCAGCAATAAGGGCAACCTCCTGACCAATCACATCAAATAATTTAAGTTCCATACGACCGGTTTGTGCCAACTGAACATCAACAGTTGTATTTCCCGATGAAGGATTGGGATACGTTTGCAAAGCGTAACCATTGTCTGTTTTAACTACAGGCACACCTGTGGTCATGTTGTCATATCTTGTTTGAGCATTAATTGCCGATGTCTTTAGGTAGTTCAGATTATCGCCGGCGAGTAAAGCAAAAGCAACTTCAATACTATCGCCAACATTAAGAGTTATGGGTCCTGTGCTAACAAGATTCATAACATCGTTGCCGGGAGGAAACACATTTCCTGCATCGGTTCTCATGGTAGATAATGCTATGTATTTATCTCTATTAGTAAACCCTTTGGCACTATTAGGTTTTATTCCTGACGAGCCGGTTTGCTTGGCAGAATCATTATCAAAAGAATAGTTATTGGCGGGAGCTACCTTACTTAAAAGTTTAATGCCTCCATATAAACCATTTGCAGGCGTGTACCATGTGTAACCCATTCGGTTAGCTGCATCGTACGAAAGTTTATTACTATCTCCTCCTTTTCCTTGTATATCCCAATCCACACATAATCCGGCATACAAACCTGATAACGTAGAATTACTTTTATTGGTAATAACATATTTATACATTATATACTTACTATCTGGCGGGGCAGACCATGCAAACGATTTATGATGAATCATAAGACCAATGGGTTTTATAGCACCCGAGTCGTTCATATACCCTTCGGTATCAAAATCTGAAAGTGCGCCTGTTATCACTCTTCTAATATTTGTTTTTGAAATAAAATCAGGATTTGATGGTGTTCCTCTGGCTACATCGGATACAGAAGAGTCGGGTACCCCAACCATAAAGCCTCCGTCGTACATGAGGTTAACACCTTTGTATTTAAAACCTAAACCCTGAGTAGGAGGATCGTTATTCCATCCATCGCGACCTCGGCTGGTAACAGAACTATTCACACTATTTACAGTTACATTGAGATAATCTACATTCACAACCACATCAAAAGTTTCTGAAGAGGTGTAAGTACCATCGTTGTATGTTATTTTAAAAACAACAGATGTATTTAATGGCGTTCCGCTTTTAATCAGCACTTTAAATGGATTGGCGGTATTATTTCCTGTTCCCATAGTAGAGATTGCTCCTAGTGTAGCAACGGTTGTACCCGGTATTAATGTAACATAACCGGTAGCCGTAAGAACAGAGATGGTAGCGGTAAGATTAGTTGTTGGTGCAAGGAAATTAGTGTAAATACCTGAGATACGTAATGTATCTAAAGCTACCGGCGCATCATCATTACCATCGGTAATTGTTCTTGTGGTCATTAAAACTGACGGAGCCGAAGGATCGTTTAGGGCGCGGTACAAATTTACCCGACCCGAACCCAATTTATTGCCATACAGCCCGGCCGAATTAGGAAGTCCGGTTCCGACAATATTGTCAGCGGTAACGCATAAACGTGCCGAAGTCTGCAAAGCATTATAAGAAGGAAAATAGGAGCGCACAACAGCTGCGGCTCCTGCCACCACCGGACTTGCCATAGATGTTCCACTCATACTTCCATAGCTTGTTCCGTTTAGGGTAGAATAAATTGCATTTCCGGGGGCACTAATTTTTACTGCATAATTATAATTAGAGAAGGATGCTTTTTTATCAGTACTTGTTGTAGCCGCAACACTTAATACATTTTGGTAATAAGAAGGATAATTAAGAATTTCACTTCCATCATTTCCTGCGGCAGCAACCACAAGTGCATCGTAATTAAACGTTGCGTTATTTATAATATCTTGTCCGTATTGACTCCAGTATTCGCTTCCCCACGAGCAATTAATTACTTTACATCCGTGTGAGGCACCATATTGAATTCCTGTAAAAGAGGCAGTCAATGCAGCTGTTTGATCGGCTATTTTAATAGGCATAAATTTGCATTTAAAACCCACACCGGCAATACCGGTGCTATTATCTGTTACCGCAGCCGATATTCCGCTCACATGGATTCCATGAGTTGGGGTTCCCGCCGTTCCACCTGAAGGCCAAGTAGGATTATTGTCATTCATGGCTACATCCCATCCGCTAAAATTGTCAATATAGCCATCTCCATCGTTATCTATTCCATCTATTTTGTCATTATAGTTGTGTTTAATATTTGCTTTCAAATCGGGATGGTTTGGTTCAACTCCTGTATCTGTTATACCAATTACAACATTTGTATCACCTTTCGAAATATCCCATGCTTGCGGGGCACTTATTTTAGCAATATGATATTGTGAGTTAACAGATGGATCGTTTACAGTATATGATGCTTTCGGAATTACATGCATCTCGGCATATTCGCAAAAACCAAGTGAAGCAATTTTATCCAACACTTGTTGCAAGGGAACATTTGCAGTATAAGTATATTCATATATCAGCGATATGTCCACCAGTTTTTGTCCGTATCGGTTGTATTCTCTTACCGGAGCGGTTTCATTAGGATATATTTTCCCGAATTTAGATACACCCATTTGCTGCATAATTGCTTTGAGACCGGGCAGGTTAACATCGTTCGATGAACACAAAGACCTGTACTGCGGTAGTACTTTAAGTATAATCGTTTTACTTATGTAGTCTTCTCCTTCGTGAGCGGAGGCAGGCACAAGGTAACGGGGCGTAGAGCCCTGATTTATTTTTATGTATTGCGCAGTGGCGCTAGTAAATAACAACGAAGCAGCAATCAATGCGACTGTCGTAATCTTGTAGTGTTTAAACATATGATGTAGTTTTGTTTTAAATGAAGATAGAACATATATTTTAAAAAAACAATATGCCCCGAAAGATATATTTAACTGAAAATGAATTGAAGATGAAGATTTTTACAAGTCGCCGAAATTCGGAATTTGTTCAATAAATGAATATGATTCTGCGCTATAATTCATCCGGCAATAAAAATGATTTATGCCGTTAGTTGCTATTAAATACTTCACTTTTAACTTAAAATTATACCTGGCAATTTGGTCGAAAGCATTTTGGGTAATATTTATATGAGGGGCTTTACATTCAACTAATACAATTGCTTTGCCGGTTTTATTATACACTACTATATCGCTTCGCTTATCAAGACTATTATAGGTTAAGGGCTTTTCGAGTTGCATTAATCCAATCGGAAATCCTTTTTCTTGATTTAAATAACGAATAAAATTTTGGCGCACCCATTCTTCGGGCCTAAGAACCACATATTTTTTTCGCACAATATCAAATAGTTCTACTTTATTTTTGTTGTTATTGCGGAACTTAAAAGTATAGGTAGGTAAATTAAGCTTTTCCAAACAAAAAAATTTAGTAGATGTGAAACTACATTATTTTTAAACACTGCCAAAAAAATAGGTAACAGTTCAAAACTGCTTTGTAAATTCGAAGAATGGAATACAGCCAAATTTTATCGGATATTAAAAACAAAAAATATCATCCTGTTTATTTTTTGATGGGCGACGAGCCTTATTTTATTGACGATGTTGCCAATTACATCGAAAAAAATGTGCTGACTGAAAATGAAAAAGAGTTTAATCAAACAATTCTGTACGGTCGCGATGTTGATACACTAACAATAATAAGTGCTGCCAAGCGCTTTC
>JADLGT010000092.1 GCA_020849195.1 Bacteroidia bacterium | reverse complement strand
TAATTGAAAGCGATATAATTTTTCCAGAAACCTCAGGCATTAGTATTACCTCTTCGTTGGCAATGGCCGAACCGGTAACAAACACGTTATTGTCGAGCTGACGTAGAGTAGTTACATATATTGTAACCGGGCTGGGAGGCCTGGGCCCGTTAGCTTTCATTGAAGACTTTGCATCTTGACCCTTGCCCAAAAAAAATATTTTTATGGCTGCAAGCGCAATAATTATTAATGCAATAATAATTAGGGTTTTTAATTTATTCATTTTGATAATGCTTTTACTTTTTTGTAATTTACAATTACAGGGTTAGTTGGTTCTTTTTTCAAGTTTTCGGAAATTTTATTAATGCTTGTCCAAAATTGTTTTAGTTCGCCGGCATTCATTCCTTTTGTAACAATTTTATTTAAGCTGTTAACTTCTTTATGAATTACCGGCAAAAATTTTCTTGCTTTTACGGTAAGCTCCAAACGATGCTTGCGACGATCGTTCGGATGAACACTTCGTTTGAGATAATTATTTTTAACAAGATAGTCAATAATGCGAACCATGGAAGCTTTATCAATTTTAAACTCGTCCGAAATAAATTGCTGAGTACAACCTTCCGGATTATTTTCAACAAGAATGAGAATAGAGTAATGTCGGTCAATATCAAGTTGATTAAGCCGTTTGGTAAGTGCGCCAAAGTACATCTTGGTTAAAACAGATAAATGCCGACCCCAAGGTATTTGGTAAAATATATTAGCTGTAACATCCATACCCCAAAGATAGTTGTTAATATAAATAGTTGACTATGCTAACTAATTTATTTACATGTAATATGTAAAATTTCAATTTTTATTTGAAATTTCTTTTCTGTGAGGAAGAAAAAGGCTATTAAAAATAGAGCGGTAGCAAATTGTTTATTAGGAATGTGGTTTTAAGAACATAATCTCGAGCAATTGTTCTCAATCTATTTTAATGTGGCAATTTTTTGGAAAGTACTCCATATACGTACGTGCCCATAATTGCGCTAAGCAATGTAACAATCATTACAAGCACACCGCTGCCAAATAAGGCATAGATAGGGCCTGGGCAGGCGCCTGTTAATGCCCATCCGAAACCAAAAATAAGTCCTCCAATACTATTTCCTTTGTCCGAAGGTTTTGGTTCAATAACAATAGGTTCTCCATTTATAGTTTTAATTTTTAGTTTTTTAATAATGAATATCGATAACATTCCTACCGCAATAGCGCTCATAATAACACCATACATGTGGAACGACTGAAAATGAAACATTTCCTGTATGCGAAACCAGGAAACTACCTCGGCTTTAATGAGTATAATACCGAATACGAATCCTGAAATAAAATATTTAATTTTTGCTGTCATTTCGGTTATAGTTTTAAAATATAAGGCAATATTAACCAAGTCATTATTAATCCTCCTGCAAAAAAGCAGCAGGTTGAAATGATTGATGGTATTTGAAGATTAGAAATACCCATAATGGAATGACCGGATGTGCAGCCGCCGGCATAGCGGGTTCCAAAGCCCACACAAAATCCTCCAACTACTATCAAAACAAATCCTTTAAGTGTAAGCAACGATTGAAAGTTAAACAGTTGTTGTGGATGTAGACCACTAAAGTCGGTAATACCGTATGTGTTAAGGTCGGAAATGGTATTGGCTGACAATTGAATAGGATTAGGGTTTTCAAACACCTTACCTGCAACAAAACCTCCGGTAATAACCCCTAATACAAAAATAAGTTTCCATGCTTCTTTCTTCCAGTTATAATCAAAGTAGCCTATTTTGCCGGGTAGAACAGCGGCGCAAATGTGGCGCAGCGATGATGATATGCCAAAACTTTTGTTGCCGAGTATTAGCAATGTAGGTATCATAAGTCCTATTAGCGGTCCCGAAATGTACCATGGCCATGGTTGTGTAAGTAAGTTCATAAATAGTATATTAAGTCCATAGACAAAGTTAAAATAATATAGTATGTAGATAAAATTCGCTGTACATTTGTTTCAAATCAACAAACTTGTTTATGCTTTCCAAGAAATCGAAATATGCTATAAAAGCGCTTGTTGCATTGGCCAGAGACTATGGACACGGTCCTGTACTTATATCAAAGATTGCGGACACAGAAAGAATACCCCAAAAATTTTTGGAAGCAATTTTAATTGAGTTGAAAAAAATCGGAATACTTGGCAGTAAAAAGGGAGCGGGGGGAGGTTATTATTTAATAAAATCGCCTAAAGAAATAATGTTAAGCAATGTGCTGCGGCTTACCGGCGGCCCTATTGCTCTTACTCCTTGTGCAAGTCTTAATTTTTATGAACGTTGTGAAGAGTGTATAGAAGAATCCACATGTAGCTTGCGCGATGTGGCAATTGATGTGAGGGATGTTACCCTCAAAATACTTTCCAATACCAATTTAAATGAAATGCTGATTCGCGAAAACAATTTAAAAAAGAAGTTTAAAAAATCATTTGTGAACGATAAAAAAGTGGGTAGGTCTTAGTCAACCAATTTTTTCTGATACTAACGACCAAAGCCCTTGTTTCAGATTACGTGTTGACTATTACAAGTAATTTTTAGAACGATGAATTAATTTTTCCTGTTGAGTTCTTCAATAAAAAAATTCCACAGTGCTTCATTTGGCGGTTCGGCAATAATACTAACGGGTTCTTTTTTAACAGGATGAATAAACTCCACACATCGGGCATGCAAATGAATAGAAGCATCTTTGTTGGTACGGTTAAATCCATATTTAATATCGCCTTTGATGGGGCTGCCAATGGCCGATAATTGCACACGTATTTGATGATGACGACCTGTATGCGGGTTAATTTCAAGTAAGTGATAGTTGTTGGAGCTAAGTAGAATTTTGTATTCAAGCTCGCATTTTAATGCTCCATGGCTATTGTCGTTGCATACATAGGATCTGTTTTTAGATTCATTTTTTTTTAAATAGTGTACGAGCGTATCACTGCTTTTGTTCGGTTTATTTTTAACTACTGCCCAATAGGTTTTTTTAATTTCTTTTGTTTTGAAAAGTTCATTAAGGCGCGTAAGGCATTTACTTGTCCGTGCAAATAACACAACTCCGCTCACTGGTCTGTCGATGCGGTGTGTAACACCTAAAAAGACTTCGCCGGGTTTAGCATATTTTTCTTTCAAGTATTTTTTTATCGATTCGCTCATAGGCGTATCGCCGGTTTTGTCGCCTTGCACAATTTCGGATGGCTGTTTGTTAACAGCAATAATGTGATTGTCTTCGTACAAAATTTGTATTGGAATGTTTGTCGACATATTATGCAAATAGCTTATCAAAGATAAGGGCTGAGCCTATTGAACCGAAATTTTTGAGTTGAATTTGCAAAATCACCCAAATGACCAATTGAATCTACTGTCCATCCGGGCTAATCAATAGAACATGTTAAAAAATACAGTTTGAAGCAAGATAATAACTTTTGTTTGTTAATAAATTAACCGAACGTTGATGTATGTGCTTTTTTAAACAATGACCTTTGCATAATTGTATGACCGATAACGAACTATATTTTTTTGCATTACTGCTCCCGTTTAATATTGCTGCCGAGACAGATGAGGTTAAACGCGAATTTTCTGAAAAGTACGAAAGTGTGCGTGCATTAAAATCACCGGCTCACATTACCATTATTCCACCTTTTTTCGCAAACAATGCTTTTGAAAAAACTATTGAAGATAAAGTGGATACATTCAGTAAATCCTTTGCCCCCTTTCAAATTAACCTGAACGGATTTGGTGAATTTAATCATAAAGTAATTTTTGTTGAGGTAGAAAAAAGTAATCATCTTCAATTTTTTTACAATTCGTTTACAACATTTTTTAGCGGACTTGGCTTTGAGCTTACATCGATGAATAAATTTTTTCATCCGCATGTTACAGTAGCGTTTCGCGACTTAACCAAAGAAAATTTCGATAAGGCATGGCCTCAATTTAAAAATAGAGAGTTTGTCAATTCATTTTCTGCATCAAGCATACATTTGCTTAAGTATAAAAATGAAAAATGGCATCCATTGAAAGAGTTTAGATTTGATGGTAATTGTTAGCCTTGTTTCGTTTTCTAAGCCCACTTTTCTTGGCGTTATTTACCCTATAAATACTGTTACATGACCCGCATAGGTTTACTTTCCGATACACATAATTTTTTTGACTTAGCCACAGTAAAATATCTTGAACAGTGTGATCAGATTTGGCATGCCGGCGACATTGGTACCGTTTCTGTTTGCGAGCAATTGGAAAAAATTAAACCCCTTACTGCTGTTTATGGAAACATTGATGGACAAGATATACGCAAACTTTATCCGAAAGTGCAGCGTTTTATGTGCGAAGATATAGATGTTTTAATGACTCATATAGGAGGTTATCCGGGAAAGTACAGCTTGGATGTCCGTCGATTAATTGCAGAAAATTCGCCAAAACTATTCATTTGCGGTCATTCGCATATTCTTAAAGTGATGTTCGATAAAAAATATAACCTACTGCATATTAATCCGGGTGCAGCCGGCAACTATGGATCTCATAAAGTAAAAACCTTGGTAAGGTTTACCATTGATAAGCATAATATAAAAAACCTTGAGGTGGTGGAGTTTGGAAAAATTTGATTTTTTTTTGATATAATAAATAATGTTACTATGTTTGCTGCACGATTCTGCTGTTACATCTTCTTGTAATTACAAATCACAAATTATAATCTTGAAAATATTCTATCATCCATGCAGTTTTTATAACTGATTCTGTGAGCGTAAATACTAACCTCATATAACCCCCTTCCACAATTTTATTTTTAACCTAACACGTAATTTATGTACGACATTGTTGAATTAAACAACAAGCTCGTTACCGAGCTTAAAGACATTGCTAAAGAGTTTAACATTCCTAAATACGAAGCTCTTAAAAAACAAGAACTCATTTATAAAATACTCGACCATCAGGCACTTAATCCTGCTTCCGTAAAATCGGAAGCAAAGGCAGATGATGGAAAAGTAAAGAAGAAACTAAAATCCGATCTCGATGCTAGTTCGGATTTAGCCGAACCCGAAACTAATTTTGAATCTGTAAAAGATGAGCCTTCGCTTTTTACACCACCGCTTCCTGAAACAACTGCCGCACGCGAACAGCCTGTAGTTACAGATGTTTCGGCAACTAACGGAGGCGATAGAAATAGAACAGAACAGCGTAATCGCCCGTCCGAACTCTATAACTTCGACGGCATTGTAGTAAGTGAAGGTGTTCTTGAAATTATGTCTGACGGTTATGGTTTTTTGCGTTCGTCGGATTACAATTACCTTAACTCTCCCGACGATATTTATGTTTCTCAATCACAAATAAAGTTATTTGGTTTAAAAACCGGCGATACTGTACGCGGAAGTATTCGTCCGCCTAAAGAAGGCGAAAAGTATTTTCCGTTGATTAAAATTGATAAGATAAATGGTCGCGACCCCGGCTTTGTACGCGATCGCGTTCCGTTCGATTACTTGACTCCGCTTTTTCCTTTCGAAAAATTTAAACTTACAGGGCATCCGCAAAGCTCGCTTTCAACACGCATAGTTGATTTATTTACTCCTCTTGGAAAAGGTCAGCGTGCACTTATAGTTGCACAACCAAAAACAGGGAAAACAGTTTTGCTTAAAGAAATTGCTAATGCTATTGCGTATAATCACCCCGAAACTTACCTGATAATTCTGTTGATAGATGAACGTCCCGAAGAGGTAACCGATATGGCCCGCAGCGTTAAGGCTGAAGTTATTGCGTCAACATTTGAT
>JADLGT010000091.1 GCA_020849195.1 Bacteroidia bacterium | reverse complement strand
GATACTTCACAAAACATTACCATTACCGGCGATTACAGTTGTAGTAATGAGTTTACAAATACAGCCATCGTAACCGGACGTGCCGTTATGCAACAAATAAATGGTAAAGACACATTGTTTGTTCATGCCGACACATTGAGAGCAGAAAATGAAACAAAGAGTGATCGCAAAATCGTTGATAAAACAATCAGTAAACAAAAGTCAAAAAAGAAAAACGCGACAATAGAAAATGAGCGTATGCAAATTACTGACACAACAACCTGCCGAGTATTAAAAGCCTACCACAAAGTAAAATTTTATAAAGCCGACATACAAGGCAAGTGCGATTCGCTGACCTATTCGTACCGCGATTCGGTAATGCGTATGTACAACGAACCCATTTTGTGGTCAGATAAAAATCAACTCACTGCCGAACATATTGAACTTAAAACAAGTAGAGGCGCATTGCAAAGCATGTTGCTAAATAATTCGGCGTTTATTATTTCGCAGGAAGACAGTATAAAGTATAATCAAATTAAAGGAAAAATAATGCGAGGCTATTTTTTAAATAACCAGCTTTATAAAGTGCGTGTGGAAGGAAACGGACAAACAATCTATTATGGAAAAGATAAGAGCCGCTACATAGGTGTGAACAAAGCCGAGTGTTCCGATTTGCTTATTTTTTTAAAAGACAGTCAGGTAGATAAGATTACTTTTATTACCAAGCCCGATGCCACGCTATTTCCAATTCACGAACTCGTTCCCGCCGAATTAATTTTAAAAGATTTTTCTTGGAAAGCAGGCATGAGACCATTGTCTAAAAATGATATTTTTTAATTGAGTCCACGCAATTAAATTTTGTTTGTGTAGTAGAGGTGCAACAATTAAATGCATAATCTCGGTTAATTAATTGCTTTGTTCAAGCCATTTATTGCGAACAATTTCTGCAAAAGGCCGTCGTTCAATTTTACTTTCTATCCACGACATAAAATCGAAATAGGCAAGTGCGCGCCGTTCAAGTTGATCGTTAGCAGATTTTTCCAATTCTGCTTTTAATTCACTGAATGCCTGCATCTCTTCCGTTTTAGAAATTATTTTAGAGTAATTTTTCCGAATAAATCGCATGATGATGGTTTCTATTTTATACGTATGATCCTTCTTTAATAAAAACCTGTATGTTGATTTGGTATAGTAGTCAAGTAAGCGCTCGTTACCCATTTCAAAATGAGCAATCAAATTCAGCAAACGTGCAAATACTTGCAGGTCGTTTCGCATATCGGTGTCTTTATCATTAATTATTTTATTTAACCAAGCTGCTGTTTTCCGATAATTGCGAACTCCAAAATAATTTTGAGCCAATGCAAAATAAATACGAAGCATCCGTCCTTTACCAACGATACTTTGATGTTTTAAAATAAAATTTTCTACGTATTCCGACAGATGGGTGCTTTTTTCAAATTCGCCGGTAGTCATGTAGTGAGCTATTGCCGAAAGACGACAATCTAAAAAGTGAACTAATGCATTTGTGTTATTTTGAAAGTTTGATTCTTTCATTAACTTTTCAACCTTCGAGAGTGTATCTTCAAACTCTTTTTCTTTTTGAATAAGTTGGCAGCTACTCATAAAATTGTTTAGTGCTAAAATATACGAATGTGGGGAGTCTATTATTTGTTGAGGAAATGATTCGTAATTCTCGACAAGTTTTTTCTGATACAAATAAAAATTTTCTTGATCGTTCAACATATAATAATAAAGTCCTGCGGCACGAAAAAAATAATAACGTTCAAAATACGATTGAGGTTCCTTTTTACTATTTAGCTGCAAATCATGTATGATTAATTCGGCAAGTTCAATGTTTTTCTTATTGGGTAATCCTCCGGAAACACGATAAATATTTAATAAATCATTGTTCAGTTTTCTGTAATGTGCCTGAGTTTTTGTAAATGCAATTGCATCCGAATTTGCTGAAAATGTGCTGTTGAGTTTGCCAATAGATTCTTTTCCTAAAAAAGTGATGTCTAGAATTTTTTCTTCCCATGTAAGCGCTTCCGCCAACAACAATGGTTTATCGTAATACAATGCTAAATTTTTTGTTTTCTTTATAAGTAAGACGCATTGGGAAAAAAGTCGTTTAGCAAATAAAATTTCTATTTCACTTAAGTGAGACAAAATTTTTGCATTGGATGTATTGTCGGAGTGAAACCATTTTAAACTTTCGAGAATCAGTTGCCGAAGATGGTTTTTTTTGCTTGACAAATGCGATGGTTTTATTCTCGGAATTTTTTTTAAAATTTTTTTCTCATCATAAACCTTTTGTCTTTCTATTTCATTGAACAGCCTCTCATAAATTTTATTATCTTTAGTGCTTCCCATAGATGCAAAATGCTTAAAATATCTTTTTTCTGACATCGTAAGCGATTGTATAAGCATATAAAGATCTTCGGAAATTACTCTTGACATATTAATTATATAATGCTAATTTATAGTATATTGTTTGAAATTAATTTAAAAACGAACATTTTTTTCTAATTCAAAAAAAACAATCAATTTTTACGTGTTAAATATATGAAATAAATTTTTTAATTTATCCATTTTTATCCTATCTTTAACGAACATACAATTTCACTTACACATATATAATTTTAAAAACGATTCATAAAATCTAAAGAAACATGAGAAGAACTATACTTTTTTCGGCCATTCTAACTACATCTGTAGTGTTGT
>JADLGT010000090.1 GCA_020849195.1 Bacteroidia bacterium | reverse complement strand
TTTTCTCTGCAAGATGGAGAGTTCCTATCTATATATGGAAATTCCGGTGCAGGAAAAACAACATTACTTCGAATTTTAGCCGGACTAACAGTGTGTGAAAAAGTGCGTATCGATGTTGGCAATGAAATTTGGGACGATTCAAATTCAAAAACTCATTTACAGATTCAGCACCGATCTATTGGTTTTGTTTTTCAAGATTTTGCTTTGTTTCCAAATTTAACGGTGCAGGAAAATCTTGAATTTGCACTTCCAAAAAATAGAAATAAAAATATTGTTGGCGAATTATTAGAGTTGATGGAATTACAGGGCTTAAACAAAAGCAAGCCTCAGAATTTATCGGGCGGACAAAAACAACGAGTTGCCTTAGCAAGGGCAATTGTAAGGAAACCCAAAATTCTTTTGCTGGACGAACCTTTATCTGCCTTAGATGATGAAATGCGTTTTAAATTACAGGACTATCTTTTGAAAGTCCATAAGCAGTTTCGCCTAACAACCGTATTAGTCAGCCATAGTATTCCGGAAATAGTCAAACTTTCCAACAAAGTAATCGTGCTTGAAAAAGGAGTAATTGCAAAACAAGGAACTCCGGATAAAGTGTTTTCTGAAGACACACTCAGTAGTAAGTTTAAAATAACGGGAGAAATCATCGGTATTCGTAAGGCAGATGTAATCTATATAGTGAGCGTTCTTTGCGGAAATACTATTGTTAAAGTAATTGCTACCGAAGACGAAGTTACGCCCCTAAGAATTGGTCAAAAAGTTTTGGTTGCTTCAAAAGCTTTCAACCCTATGATTCGCCCATTATAAGCTGTCATTTTAATAATGTCGACCGGATAGTTGTTTGGGTCAATGCAATTGGACCATTACAGATATCACATCGGTATTAAACAAAAAATCCCCTCACTTGCGTGAAAGGATTTTTTGTTTAACTGAAATAAAATTTACTGTACAATTACTTTTTTAACCATGCGGTAATTGTTGCTTCTTACTTCTACAAAGTACATGCCCACAGCCAATCCTGCAATATTAAATGTTACTTTCAGTTGACTCTTTTCGGGAGTATATTTCATTATTTCCTGCCCCAGGTAATTACGCACAGCTACACGCGGCTCGTCTGCGGCTAACGATATAGGCCATTCAACATTTAGGTTTGAATTGGTTGGATTGGGATAAACCTGAATCAACTTATTTAACTCATTAATATCAATACCGACAACGGGTAAATTTTCTTTTATATTACTTTTCGAGCTATTTACAACCTTGGTGGTTAATAGTGATTGTGTCCCGTCTCCTTTATGTTTTGTCATTGAAGGAATGCAAGTAATTCCCCAAAGCGTTTGCACTCTCCACGATCCGGTAGGATATTTTGAAAAATTATTATCAGCCAAGGTATTCTGAGTGCCGGCCACACTGGCTATTTGTTTCCAAGCACGACCGGAGCCTGATGTGTCGCGCATCAACACATAGTTATTTACCGGATTTGCTAAGCCTTCGATTGTATAAGAATTCCATGTGAACTGTCCGTTCCCATTGTAAACAATGTAAATTGTATTATGAAATCTGCTTAACGGACTAAAGCCTCCGCAAGTATCTTTAAATTGTATTTTATAGCGGTATGTTCCTTTACGTGGGTCGCCCGATGCCAAAGGCAAAGCGTACCTTGCTCTCACCGTATCAACAAAATAACTTGAATCGGAATAAGCCTTTACTGCTATTGGTTTGTAAATATTTGATGAAACTTCGCGGTAAACAATAAACGAATCTACGCCTCCGCCTGCATAGGGAGTTTTATCCCAATAAATTACATTATAGTTTGAAGCACTATCAGTTGTTACAAGACATATTTGCGGAGCGCCAAATGCAGTGCAAGAAGTGGAAACATTTTTACATATTTTATCTGCTCCGCAGGAATTTGTTACATTCAAACAAACGTTATATGTACCTGGTGTTGGATAAGTATATTGCGGGCTGTATATATTAGACGCATCTGTTGTTCCGAATGTCCAAAAATAAGATTCTCCATTTAAGCTTGCATTTGTAAATGTAGTAGTAAGTGCCGAATCGCTGTAAATAAAATCGGCCGTAGGAGGTGTGCAAACATTTATAAGTTCACATACGCTATCTTTTCCGCAACCATTTGTTGCAACCATACATATGTTATACGATCCTGTTGATGGGAATTTGTGTGTTGGATTTTTTAATGTACTTGTTTTAGTATCGCCAAAATTCCAACTGTACGTTGTCGCACTGGTTGAATTATTTTCAAACTGCACGGTTAATCCATCAGCATTATAATGAAATGAGGGAACAGGCATGGTGCAAGAAAAAGTACGATTATGCGTTACCGAATCTTTTCCGCAGGCATTGGATACAACTAACTTTACGCTGTATGTTCCGGCAGTATTGTACGTATGATCAGGCGAGAGTAAATTTGAAATTCCGCCATCGCCAAAATACCAGTTAATGTTTGCCGCATTCGTGCTTTGGTTATTAAAATACGCCGTTAAACCATTTACCGATGAGGTAAACTGCGCAACAGGCGCAAAACATGTAACATTTACATTTGTACAATACGTATCGCTTCCGCAACCATTAGTGGCCGTAACACATACGCTATATGTTCCTCCTGCATAGTACGTATGATTTGGTGCATATTCTGTTGAAGTAAATCCATCCCCAAAACTCCATGAGTAGGATGTGGCTCCCGAACAACTGTTTGTTACACCTACAGTAAGCTGGTTAATGGTTGTGTATAAATAGGCCGAAGGTTGCGAGCAGTTAAAGTTTATGGTTTTTATCATTGTATCATTCCCGCAGGGGTTTAATGCAATAAGATAAACATCAAATTTTCCGCCGTAAGAATAAGTATGGACAGGATTCTTCGTTGTACTGGTGCTATCATCGCCAAATTTCCAAATATAACCGTAAGCATTGGTTGATGAATTGGTAAGTGTAAGTGTATTGCCATACAAGCTTGTTGTAAAGCCGGCAACAGCAGGGGCATTACAAACATCGAATGTTCTGGTTTCGTTCAGGCTCCATACATTTTTATCATCTTTCGCACGTATAGTAAGTTTATGGGTTTGCCCGGCAGCCAATCCTGCTGCAACAATAATATTTTTTATAGTAACACTGTCGCCGGGTGTAAAACCAATTATAGGAGTAGCTTTTCCCACGCCCGGGTCGGTATCATCAAAAAAATATTCGGCTGCAATAATTTGGGTGCTTTGAGATGGAGGTGAAGGTGCGATATAAACCGATCTTGCTTCGTTATGTCCCCATTTGCCATTGCTATCGCGAAAGCGGAAGCACATTTTATGAAAGCCAACACTTAGACCTGTAGAGGGCAGCGGAGCTACTAATAATGCCGAGTCTCCGGGTGTAATTGTTGCAAGAGTACCATTGCCAACACCGGGATCAACATCAAAAAAATATTCGGCGGCTGTTATTTGAGTTGCACCGATTGACGGAGTTGGCGAAACGTACACTATTCGGGCTTCGTTATGGCTCCATACATTATTATTGTTACAGAAACGCATCACTAATTTATGAAAGCCGGGCGTTAATACTCCTGTAGAAATAGTTGAGTTATACATCGAGGAATCGCCGGCAACAATAGCAAGTGCAGTACCATTTCCTTTGCCCGGATCAACATCAAAAAAATATTCGGCTTTCGAAATTAGTGTTGCAACTGCTCCGGGAGTTGCCGAAACATATAACGGTCGGGCTTCATTATGGCTCCATACACCATTTACGTTACAAAAACGCATCACCAACTTGTGAAAGCCGGGATTGAGTGCACCGGTAGAAACGGTCGTATTTAATTGTATCGAATCGCTCTGAGTAACCGTAATAGCAGTGCCATTACCAACACCGGGATCGGTGTCGAAAAAATACTCGCCTTTACTGATTTGCTGGGCTGTTAAAGTGGCAGCAAGAATACAGAAAGAAACAAGGAATACTAATTTTTTCATTTGAACTGTCTTATCGGGTAAGTTGCCTTGAAAATTACAATCGGCAACTTTAATTTTTATTTATGTCTTTTTGCTTTTACATCAACATTAATATTTCCATTTTGAGGAACAACGCTGGAAATATTCAGATGATCAACAAAAGGCAAATTACTCATGCCTGTTGCATCAACCCAAGGATAGGGACCTCCATATATTCCAATGTCGCCCGAATCATTTGCCGTGCCGATAGCCGGAGAACCGGCCTGAAGTGTAAAATCGTAATCAAGACTAAAAGTAGTGCTTCCGGTAGAGAGTTCGTAAGTGAACATAGGGTCGGTATTTGTTATATTGCTAGCCCCTGAATTATTTGCAGTAGGCAATGTTTCACCGCTGCCGGTAATGCCAAATATTGCATAAGTAAGATTATTATTCATCACATTGTTTTGGTTATTGGTATAATAGGCTACATTGGTGCCAAATAAAATATTATTGTTAAACGATGAATTTGTAACATTAGACAAGCAATAGCCCTTGTAAAAAAGGTTATTGGTAATTATTACACTCGACTGACTTGAGTTATTTACATACGCATTGTCAAAGATATTATTTGCAACAAGTATTGATGCGTGACTGTCAATACTAATATAATTCTCAATAACATTGTTTGTAATCGTCCAATTATCTCCTGAAACGGCGATATAATTTATACGACACCTTGACACAACAACATTTTTATTTTTAGCAGCCGTCGATCCTCCCCAGTTTGAACCTACGGCTATGTTATAAATATTAAGCCCTATAAATTTTGCGCCACGTCCGGTTTGATTGTTACCGGTA